>JAJZRM010000203.1 GCA_021802685.1 Deltaproteobacteria bacterium
AGGTGCTCCCGCGCCCCGCGCAGGAACGCCCCCGGGCGCCCCGACGGCCGGGGGGCGCCGGCCGTCCGGTTATCGCGGTTCCCTCGGGGGAGCCGGTCCGGCGGGAGCGGCCGGGGGTATACGACGACGTCCGCCGCAAGTTCCATGTCCGCCGATTTTTCAAACAGGGAGAAGGGGAAACGTGTGGAAAGGGACGCTTCGACGGTCACCGTCCGGCCGCGGCGGGCGGGGTGGAACGGGATCACGCGGGTGGCCGAACCGCGGGCGGCGATGTCCGGAAACCGAACCGTCAGGATCCCGCCGTCGAGCCGCAGGCGGGCGGAAAGGGAGATCGCCGGGAACCGCTTCCCCGCGGTGGAACAGGAAACCGCGAGGAACGCCTCCTCCCCGGCGAACGCCTCGGAAGCGGGCCGCACGGACAGGGACACCCGCCGAAGCGTCCACTCCGACAGGAATCCGGAAACGACGATCAGCGACAGGTTCATGCTCAACGCGAGGTACAAAAGGTTGTTCCCCGTGTTGATCGCGGCGGCCCCCACGCCGAGGGTGATCAGGATGAACGCCTTCCCCTCGGGAGTGACGCGGAGGCGGCGGGGGAAACGGAACCGGCGGGAAGCGCCGGGGGGACGCGGCGTCACAGCGGCGCGGGCACGGTCGCGAGGATCTCCTCCAGGATGGCCCGCGCGGCTTCCGTCCCCGCGGCGCCGCCCCGGGGAAACATGCGATGGCACAGGACCGCGGGGGCCGTGCGCCGGACATCGCCGGGGGTCACGTGGTCCCGCTCCTCCATGCGCGCCAGGGCCTGGGAGGTGTTCTTCAATCCGATCGCGCTTCGGGGGGATGCTCCCAGCCGGACCGCGGGATGGTTCCGCGTCGCGGAGGCGATCCGCTGGATGTAATCCACCACGGCGTCGTGGACGGCCACGCGGTCCACCTCTTCCCGGAGGGAGCGCACCTGTTCCGGCATCATGGCGGACGGGATCCCGTTCCGCATCGTGAGGAGGTTGTTCTCCCGGATGAGCCGCCGCTCCGAGTCGCGGTCCGGGTAGTCGAGGCGAAGCCGGAGGTTGAACCGGTCGAGCTGGGACTCGGGGAGCGGGTACGTACCGTGCTGCTCGTACGGATTCTGGGTGGCGATCACGAGGAAGGGGTCCGGGAGGGGGTAGGTCCGGTTGTCCACCGTCACCTGCCGCTCGCTCATCGCCTCGAGCAGGGCGCTTTGGGCCCGCGGGTTGCCCCGGTTGATCTCGTCCGCGAGGACGACGTTCGCGAAGAGGGGGCCGGGGGAGAAGACGAACGATTTCCGGTCCGTGTCGAGGATGTGCACGCCGATGATATCCTGTGGAAGAAGGTCGCTCGTGAACTGGATCCGCCGGAAGGTCCCGGAGATCCCCGCGGACAGCGCCCGCGCCAGCGTGGTTTTTCCCGTGCCGGGAACATCCTCGAGGAGGATATGCCCGCCGGCCAGGAAGGAGGCCATCGCCAGGTCGACCGCCTCCCGCTTCCCGAGGAGGACGGCCTCCACGTTGGCGCGGAACCTCGACAACGACTTCGAGAGCGGCTTGGCGTCCATCGCTTCATTATCTCCCAGGGAAGAGGATCTTTGACAAACATCGGGAATGGTATTTGAATGGATTTCCCGCATTTCGCTTCGGGAGGCGGTATGCGGATCGTTCCGGGCCGGGACGGGCGTCCCCTGGAACATGCGGAGGAAGGGGATCTGTTCGGGCTGGCGTTCCCGGACGCCGGGGAGGAAATGCGCCGGGCGGCTTGCGGGGGTCCCCACCGCGATCCCGCGATGGCCCTTCGGTGGGAAGCCGTGGTGGAACTCGCCCGAAGGGTTCTTTCCGCCCCGCTTCCGCGCCAGGAACCTTTCCGGTCCGGGGCCGACGTGTTCGGGAGATACCGGTATCTGCTCGCGGATTCCCCGGTGGAGGTGTTCCTCTCCGTGCTCCTGGACGTGAAGCACCGCCCCCTGCGGGAGGAGCGCGTGTCGGCGGGGATCCTCGACGGCAGCCTCATCCACCCGCGGGAGGTGTTCGTCGCGGCGGTCCGGGAACGGGCGGCGGCCGTCATCCTCGTCCACAACCACCCGAGCGGAGATCCCGCGCCGAGCGCGCAGGACCGCGAAGTGACCCGGCGGCTGCGATCGGCAGGCGGAATCCTCGGCATCCCGGTGATCGACCACGTTATCCTGGGAGACGGCTCGTTTTTCAGTTTTCGGGAGGAGGGGGATTGGTGATCGGCGGCGTTCTGCGCTCCGCGGCCGTCATGGCGCTTACGGGCGGCGCCTCCCTCGCGGCGTTTCTCGCGGGATCCGCGGGGCCGGGGGAACCCGCGGCGTCGCGCGTCATGGGCTGGTGGGGGAAGACCTTCATCCGGCTCGGAGGGTGGAATGTCCGCGTGGAGGGGATGGAAACCTTGCCCTCCGGAGGGGCCGTGCTGGTGTCCAACCACCAGAGCCTCGTCGACATCCCGCTCCTGCTGTCCGCTTTCCCGCGCCCCGTCCGGTTCCTCGCCAAGCGGGAACTGGGGGAAATCCCCCTGTTCGGAAAGGCGATGGCGGCGGCGGGGAACATCTTCATCGACCGGGACGATCCGCGGAACGCCGTCCAGATGCTCCGGAACGCCGCCGCCCGCCTTTCGGACGGCCAGCTGCTCGCCGTCTTCCCCGAGGGCAGGCGCAGCCGGGACGGATCGGTCGGAGAGTTCAAGCCCGGGGCGTTCTACCTCGCCCGGAAAACCGGCGCGCCGGTGGTTCCGGTGTACATCGACGGCGGGTTCCAGGCGTTGCCGAAGGGGGCGCTGCGGTTCCGGCCCGCGCGGCTCGCCGTCCGCGTGCTTCCGCCCCTCCTCGCCGCGGAGGGGGCGGGGGGATCGATGGAACGGATCGCGGAGGCCGCCCGGGAACGGATCCTCGCCGCGGCTTCCCAAAGGAGGGATCGGGACGAATGACGCTTCGCGTGATGCCGATGGGCGGGTTGGGAGAGATCGGGATGAACTCCATGGTGTTCGACGACGGCGCCTCCGCGCTGCTCCTCGACGCCGGCCTCATGTTCCCCGACGAAACCATGCTGGGGGTCGACTACGTCGTCCCCGACTTCTCCGTCCTCCGCGACATGGCCCCGCGCCTGTCCGGGTTGCTGTTGACCCACGGCCACGAGGACCATATCGGGGCGGTCCCGTTCCTCCTCAGGGAGTACGACCTCCCCGTGTACGGCACCCCGTTGACGCTCGGGCTGCTCCGCCACCGCCTCGCGGAGCACGGTCTCGATGAGGCGCGGCTCATTCCGATCGCCCGGGACGCCCGGTTCCGCATCGGCCGTTTCGACGTGGAGGCGTTCCCGGTGTGCCACAGCATCCCCGACGCCGTCGGGTACATCCTGCGCTGTGGAGAGGGGGTATTCGTTCACACGGGAGACTTCAAGATCGACCCGTTCCCCCTGGACGGCATGCCCACCGCCATCGGGCGGCTGCGGGAACTGTCCCGCGGAGAGACCGTCACGGCGCTGTTCTCCGACTCCACGAACGTGGAGCACGACGGGACCAGCCTCCCCGAAAAGTTCGTGGGGGAAGCCCTCTCGGAGATCTTCGGGCTGTCCTCCGGCCGCGTCATCGTGGCCATGTTCTCGTCGAATCTCCACAGGATCCAGGAGGCCGTCAAGGCGGCCGGACGGTGCGGCCGGCGAGTGGCCCTTTGCGGGAAGAGCATGGTGCGGAACGTGGGGACGGCGATCGACCTGGGGTACTTCGTCCTCCCGAGCCCCGGCATCCTGATTCCCGTGGAGGATGTGACGACCCTCCCCGACCGGGAGGTCGCGGTGTTGACCACCGGAAGCCAGGGGGAACCCCGGTCGGCGCTGACCCTGATGGCGCTGGGGGAACATAAGCACGTCAAGATTCGTCCGGGGGACACCGCGGTGCTTTCCTCCAAGTTCATCCCCGGGAACGAGCGGGCGATCGCCAGCGTGATCAACCGGCTTTTCCTCGCGGGGGCGGACGTCCTCTATGAGAAGATATCCGAGGTCCACGTGTCCGGCCACGGGAGCCGGGAGGAGCTCGAGACGATGATCGCCGCGGTCCGCCCGGAGCATTTCGTCCCCGTGCACGGAGAGCCGAGGCTGCTCATCCGGCACCGGAAACTGGCAGAGGCGATGGGCGTGCCGAGCACGGAGCTGCTCCTGGACGGCGACATCCTGGAATTCGAACGGGGAAGGATGTCCCGCGCCGGACGGCTGGAAGTGGGGCATCTCTTCGTGGACGGAAGGGGGGTGGGAGACATCGAGAGCCTGGTGCTCAAGGACCGGTTCCACCTTTCCCAGGTCGGCCTGGTGATGGTCGTTCTCGCGCTTTCCTCGGCCACGGGCGAGGTCCTCTACGGTCCGGACATCATCACGCGGGGCGTGATCACGGAGAACGGCGAGGAGGCGCTCGTCGAGGGGGCGCGGGAAGAGGTCCTGCGGACCCTCGAAGAGTCCGGCCCGGACGCGAGGACCGATTCCGCTGAAATGCAGTCCGAAATCCGGCGCGCCCTCCGCAGGTACTACAACAAGCGGCTCGACCGGAAACCGATGATCGTTCCCGTGCTGATGGAGCTATAGGCGATGACCGACCCGGCGAAGATCAAGCGGGATACCCTGGCGATCCTGTTCCTCACGGTGGGGCTGTTCCTTACCCTGGCGCTGGTGTCGTTCCACCAGCTCGACCCGTCCCTCTCCGCCGCCGGCACGCCGGAAGGACCGGTGCGGAACTGGGGCGGGAAGGTGGGGGCGGTCGTCTCCGACCTGCTGCTGCAGCTGTTCGGCATCGGCGCCCTCGGATTCCCCGTGATCTGCCTTCTTCTCGCGTACTGGACCTTCCGGGGGGAGGGGATGCTCGGAAAGTGGGGGCGCGCCGCGGGGGGCCTGCTCGCCGTCTGTTCCCTCCTGGGGATACTGAGCTTTTTCACCGGGCACGTCTCGGTCCTCGGGCAGGACATCTTCCTGCCGGGGATCGCGGGGGACCTCCTCGGGAAGCACCTCCTCGGGAAACTGCTGAGCACGGTGGGGGGCGTTCTCCTGCTGACCGCCCTTCTGCTGTTCTCCCTGATGCTGGTCACGGGGCTTCCGTTGAGCGGGCTTCCCGGGCTCTGGCGCCGGGAGGCGGCGTCCGGGGATGTCCGGGCGATGGTGAAGGAGAAGCTCGTTCCGAGGGAGGCGTGGGAAGACGATCCCGTCTTCGCGGAGCGGCGGGAGACGGTCCGGGAGGATTTCCCCGCCCCGCCGCGCGTCGTCCCGCCCCGGCCCGCGGACGAGGAGGCGTCTCCTCCGCGGGCCGCCGGAAAGGCGTTCGTCCTCCCGCCGCTCGACCTGCTCGAACCCGGCCGGGGGAAGGAGGAAGGCGTCGACGCTTCGGCGCTGCAGGAGAACGCGCAGGCGCTCCTGTCGAAGCTGGCGGAACACGGCATCGACGGGGCGATCACGGAAATCCGCACCGGGCCGCTGGTCACCATGTACGAGTTCCGGCCCGCGCCGGGGATCAAGGCGAACAAGGTGTCGGCGATGGCGGACGACCTGGCGCTCGCGATGCGGTGCGAGTCGGTGCGCGTCGTTCCGAACATCCCCGGAAAGGGCGTGATGGGGTTCGAGATCCCGAACGTCCGGAGATCCTCCATCGTCCTTCGGGAGCTGATGGGGTGCGCGGTCTATGCCTCCGCGGCTTCCGTCCTCACCCTCGCGCTGGGGAAGGACATCTTCGGCGAGCCGGTCGTCCGGGACCTCGGGAAGATGCCCCACCTGCTGATCGCCGGCGCC
>JAJZRM010000204.1 GCA_021802685.1 Deltaproteobacteria bacterium
TGGAGACCGTGCCCACGAGAACCGGGCGCCCCTCGTCGTGCAGGGCCTTCACCTCCTCGAACACCGCATGGAACTTTTCCTTCTCCGTCCGGTAGATCTGGTCGGAGGTGTCTTCCCGGATCATCGGCTGGTTGGTCGGGATGACGGTGACTCCCAGGTTGTAGATCTGCTGGAACTCCGCCGCCTCCGTGTCGGCCGTCCCGGTCATGCCGGCCAGCTTCTCGAACATGCGGAAGTAGTTCTGGAAGGTGATGGTCGCCAGCGTCTGGTTCTCGTTCTCGATCTTGACCCCTTCCTTGGCCTCCACCGCCTGGTGCAGCCCGTCGGACCAGCGCCGGCCGGGCATGAGGCGGCCCGTGAACTCGTCGACGATGACCACCTCGCCGTCCTTGACCATGTAGTCGACGTCCCGGTGGAAGAGCACGTGGGCCTTCAGCGCCTGGTTGACGTGGTGGAGGACCTCGATGTTGCGCGGGTCGTAGAGGTTTTCCACGGACAGGAGCCGCTCGATCTTCGGGATCCCCGAATCCTCGGTCAGGAGCACCTGCCGCGCCTTCTCGTCCACCTTGTAGTCGGCGTCCTTCTTCAGGAACGGGATCACCGCGTTGACCCGGGGGTAGAAGTCGGTCGACTCCTCCGCGGGACCGGAGATGATCAGGGGGGTCCTCGCCTCGTCGACCAGGATCGAGTCGACCTCGTCCACGATCGCGTAGTGCAGCTCCCGCTGGACCATGTCCTCGAGGCGGAATTTCATGTTGCCCCGGAGGTAGTCGAAGCCGAACTCGTTGTTCGTCCCGTAGGTGATGTCCGCGCGGTACGACGCCTGCCGCTCCGCGTCGTCCATCCCGTGGACGATGACGCCCACGGACATCCCGAGGAACCGGTACAGCTGGCCCATCCAGTCGGCGTCGCGCTTCGCCAGGTAGTCGTTCACCGTGACGAGATGGACGCCGCGGCCCGTCAGCGCGTTCAGCACGATGGGCAGGGTGGCCACGAGCGTTTTCCCCTCGCCGGTCCGCATCTCGGCGATCCGCCCGTCGTGGAGGATCACACCGCCGACCATCTGCACGTCGAAGTGGCGCATGTTGAGAACGCGCTTCCCCGCCTCGCGGACGACGGCGAACACCTCGGGCAGGAGATCGTCGAGCGGTTCCCCGTTCGCGGCGCGCTCCCGGAACGAAGCGATCTTCGCGGCGAGCCGGTCGTCGGCCAGGGGCGCCACCCCCGCTTCCAGGGAGTTGATCTTCTCCACGACGGGACGGATCCGCTCGAGGGTCCGCTCGTTCTGGGTTCCGAACACTTTTTTCAGAAGATTGCCTATCATCGGACGGGTTCCCCCGGGTTCGCCTTCCAGCGGTTATTGAGGATTGTCCGGAAAAAAAACGCCCCGACGGGGATTCCCCCCCGGGGGCGCGGCCCGGTCCTCGGTTGGAACCTCTAATTCAGGAAGCGGGAGGGGTTGACCTGGAGTCCGTTGACGCGGACTTCGTAGTGCAGGTGCGGCCCGGTGGCGCGCCCCGTGGCCCCGACCTTCCCCATTTCCTCTCCGCGGTCCACGAACGCTCCCTCCTCGACCCGGCGGGACGAGAGGTGGGCGTACACCGACCGGCACCCGGCGCCGTGGTCCACGACGACCACGTTCCCCAGCAACGCTTCGAACCCGCTCTTCACGACGGTGCCCGGCGCGGTCGCGATGACCGGTGTTCCACTCCGTGCGACGATGTCCAGCCCGTGGTGGAACACGGGCGTGCCGGTGAACGGGGAGGTCCGAACTCCGAAGTTCGACGACAGCACCCCCCGGACCGGCCACCCCCGGGGAACGCTTTCCAGCAGCAACCGCCGGCTGTCGAGCCTCTCGCCGATCCTGTCCAGGTCTTTCACGTCCACCAGGAGATCTTTCTTCAATTGGTCGAACTTCCGGTCGAGGAGAAGGTCGAGCCGTCCCGCCGTCGACGTTTCCGGCGTTTCGGCGCCTCCCATGCCGGGAGCCCCCAAACCGCCAAGGGGTTGATCGTTCTTTTCCAGCGATTTCAGCCTGTGGTCCATGGAACGCAGCCGCTCGACCTCGGCCGTCAGCCCCTCGAACTTGGCATGCAGGTTATAAAGGGCGAGGTTCTGCTCGGAAACGCGGGCACGCAGGGACCGCAACTCCCGGAGCTTGGCCAGATTGTCCCGGATATCGTATATCCCTTGGGTCAGAAGAACGAAAAGGACCGCCATTACCACCGTTGCGGAGATCGCCGCGGTCCGCCCGATGCGGATCTCCATGTACCGCCCGGCATACCCCAGCCGGAATGTGAAAAGGTGATGCTCGCGCACCTGTCCCCCGGCCCCCGAAGGTTGGAGAAAGCGACGGCAGCGTAGCACACCCGGGAGAGGGATGTCAATGTCACCAAAACCCATAAAAATTCAAGCATATGGGACCTCATTCCCCAACCGCTTTTTTCTTCTGCTGATTGCGCTCCTGTTCGCGGTTCTTTGCCACCACCGGGTCCATGATTTCCCCGCAGTTCAGGCATCGCCACGCGTAGAAGACTTCCATGGTCGCCTGGAACCGCTCGAAAACCATCGCCCCGTCGCAGCGGGGGCACCTCGTCCTGTTTTCCCTCGTGCTCCCCTTTTCTGTCATGTTCCGCCCCTTTCATGATGCTTTTCCCTGGCTGTCTGCAGTTACGATGCCACGATGCGAAACCGGTTTCACGGGGCGCCGGCCGCGCCGTCGGCCGCCGTGTTCCGGCGAAGCGTCGCCATGGCAAGATACATTATTTATTGCAGATACGGTCCGCGCCTCTATATGATGATTTCGGATATCGATAGGGATATCCATCTTCGGGGAGCACGCGCGCCATGGGGAAAAAACGGCTGGGAGAACTGCTGGTTGAAGCGGGCGTTCTCACGGAGCAAGGGCTCACCAGGGCCTTGTCGGAGCAGCGGTCCAAGCGGGGGAAGCTCGGCGAGGTGATCGTCTCCCTCGGGCTTTCGTCCGAGGAAGAGATCGCCCAGACCCTCTCCATGCAGCTCGGGATCTCCCTGATCGACCTCCAGAACACGCCCGTCGAGCCCCAGGCGATCGAACTCATCGGCGAGAAGGTCGCCCGGAAACACCTGATCGTCCCCGTCGCCATCGACCAGAAGGAGCTCCATATCGCGATGGCGGACCCGTTGAGCTTCGAGGCGTTCGAGGACGTCCGGTTCGCCTCCGGGTACACCATCAAGCCGTTCCTCGCCACCCGGACCGGCATCCTCTGGGCGATCGACCAGCATTACCACCTGGGGTCGTCCTTGAGCACCATCGTCAAGGACATCGCGGACGAGCGGATGGTGGAAGTGGTGGGCGAGCCGCGCGAGACGGACGGGCGGGACGTGGAGGACCTCCGGAAGAAATCCGAAGCGGCGCCGGTCATCCGGATGGTGAACCTGATCATCGCCGAGGCGGCCGAGCACGGGGCGTCCGACATCCACATCGAACCCACCAAGACGGCCCTCCAGATCCGCAACCGGGTCGACGGCCTCCTGCACAAGACGATGGACCTGCCGAAATGGGTCCAGGGCGCGGTCATCTCCCGGGTGAAGATCATGGCGAAGATGGATATCGCCGAGAAACGGCTTCCCCAGGACGGCCGGATCGGCGTGCGCATCGGCGGGAGGAGCCTGGACCTCCGGATCTCCACCGTCCCCGCCAACTACGGGGAAAAGGTGGTTGTCCGGATCCTGGACTCCGCCAACTCGAACATCTCCATGGACGCCATGGGCCTGACCTCCGCCGAGCTCAAGACGATGGAAGACATCATCACCCGGCCGCAGGGGATCATCCTCATCACCGGCCCCACGGGGTCCGGGAAGACGACCACGCTGTACGGGATCCTCAACAAGATCAAGAGCGTCCAGGAAAACATCACCACCATCGAGGACCCGATCGAATACGAGCTGTCCGGCGTCAACCAGGTGGCCGTCCAGGAGAAGATCGGGCTGACCTTCCCCACGATGCTCCGGTCCCTGCTGCGGCAGGATCCCGACATCATCATGGTGGGCGAGATGCGCGACGGAGAAACGGCCACCATCGCCGTCCAGGCCGCCCTCACCGGGCACCTGGTGTTCTCCACGATCCACACGAACAGCTGCGTCGCAACGGTGACCCGGCTGCGCGACCTGGGCATTCCGTCCTACCTCATCGCCACCACGATCGTGGGGATCGTCGCGCAGCGGCTGGTCCGGACGATCTGCCAGAAGTGCAGGGTGAAAATGGAGCCGTCCGAGCGGGACATCCTGCGGCTGGGGCTGAAATCCAGCGTGCCCGTCTACCGCGGCGAAGGGTGCCCGGCATGCAACGGCACGGGATACAAGGGGAGGATCGGCATCTACGAGATCCTCGTGTTCACCCAGCCGATCCGCGACATGATCGCCACGAACGCCACCGAGAACGAACTGCGCCAGGTGGCGATCTCGAGAGGGATGGTCACCCTGGGGCGGAACGCGCTGGAAAAGGTGGTCGCGGGCGTCACAACCGTGGACGAGGTGTTCCGCGTGGTGGAAACCGACGCGGATTTCTCCTCCGCCTGCCCGCAGTGCGCCACGCCGCTGGAGGCGGAGTTCATCATGTGCCCCTCCTGCGGCTACTCCGTCGTTTCCGTCTGCCCCGGGTGCCGCCGGAACCTGTCGCAGGAGTGGAAGTTCTGCCCCTACTGCCGGCACGACCTGTTGAAGCGGGATCCCAAGCGGTCGTTCGCCTGATCAAACCGCCGGACGCGCCTTTCCGCAGCTCCAGCATTCCGTGAACCGGTTCCCGTTCTCTTCTCCGCAAGGGCAGCGCCAGGCACCGGTTTCTTCCAAGCCGGAAGTCTCTCCCTCGGTCAGCGTCGAAACCAGCTCCATCGCCCGTTCGTAATCCGAATCGTCGACGATCCACACCGACGGGCAGGTGTCCTCGGCGATCGGGACCTCCCCCCGGACGCCGTAAAGGAACTCCCCGCGGACCTCGGCCTCGATGTTCTCCCCTTCCAACAACCCTTTCAACAGGTGCGCGTCCGCGGGGTTTTTCGCGATGTAGATTTTCTTCACCCGTCATCCTCGCCCGGCATTTCAACTCCTTCTACGTTCCCTTTCCGATCAGTACGACGAACACGATGTAGTGGGTCACCAGGAGCGCCGGAACCCAGAACGACGGGATCCAGTACGCCGCGCCCATGTAAGCCGGCGCACCGTATATCGTGGCCTGGACGATCGCGATCATCAAGTCGACCGACCCTACGATGTTGAATACCCACACCGGAAATCGCCAACCTCGAAGGTTCTTCACGGTGAAGGGGATGGCGATGAAGGCGAGAACGGACGTAATGAAATCGCCGATGGCGGCGGGGTATGCAAACTGCGGCGGCATACCGGGGTAAGTGGCTCCCCTGGTCAGGAACATCAGCCCGAGATGCCGGAAAGAGTGAAGGATCAGGATGGGGACCAGCAGGACTTGCGGGTTCATCTCCTTGATCTTCGGGAGGATGTAGATCCTTGCACCGGCGTAGAAAACCGCCGTGCTGCAGATCAGGTTGACCGTGAGGATCCGATCGAATAGCGGGTGATTCATTTCAACGCCTTCCCTTTGAAAAAAGTATATGCGAATGCGCCGTCCTCCTCCGTGGTCCTGTACAAATCCCCGATCCCGCGATCCCAATCCGCCTCCTCCATGAGGCCCATCCGCAACGCCTGGTCCTTGACCCCTTCGACCATCGCAATGAAAGTGTTTTTCGTGAACCCTTCGACCAGACCCGGCTTGCTTGAATCG
>JAJZRM010000205.1 GCA_021802685.1 Deltaproteobacteria bacterium
GGCACGCCGATCGACTTCGCCTACGCGATCCACACCGAGGTGGGGAACAAATGCGTCGGAGCGAAGGTGAACGGCAGGATGGTCCCCTTGAAAACGGTGTTGAAGAACGGCGACGTCGTCGAGATCGTCACCCAGCCGTCCCACAAGCCGAGCCGGGACTGGCTGAAGATCGCCAAGACCAGCCGGGCGCTGAACAAGATCCGCGCCGTCCTGCGGCAGGAGCAGATGGAGCAGTCGCTGGACCTCGGGCGGCAGATCCTGGAGAAGGAGTTCCGGAAATACTCCCTGAACCCGAACAAGGCGATGAAGGGGCCGGAGTTCGCGGAGATCCTCCAGGAGACCCGCTGCAAGACGCCCGAGGACTACCTGAGCGCGCTGGGGTACGGCAGGGTGTCGCTCATGCCGTTGCTGCGCCGGCTGGTTCCGCCCGAGCAGCTCCAGGAGAAGGGAAAGGAGTCCCGGCTTTCCACCCTCATCCGGAAGGTCGTGGCGCGCAAGCCCAGTTCCATCGTGGTCAAGGGGATGAACGGGATCTTCATCCGGCTCGGAAACTGCTGCCACCCCGTTCCGGGAGACCCGATCGTCGGGTTCATCACCCGGGGGCGCGGGGTGACGGTCCACACGAAGGAGTGCCTCAAGGTCCTGGAGATCGACCCCGCCCGGGCCATCGAGGTGACCTGGGAGGAAGGGACCAAGGCGATACACCCCGTGAAGCTCCGCGTGGTCTGCGACGATAAGCCCGGGCTCCTCGCCGATATCTCCCGGACGATCACGGTGAGCGATGTGGACATCCGGCGGGCGTCCGTGACCACGACGCGCGACAAGCGGGCCATCTGCAACTTCGAGGTTTCGGTCCAGGATGCCGCCCACCTGGGGTCCCTCATCAAGTCGATCGAGAAGGTCCGGGGGGTTCAATCCGTTGAGAGAGGAAAGGGATGACATGAAAAGAGAGACGGTACGCAGCCCGCGGGCCCCGGAAGCGATCGGTCCGTATTCCCAGGCCGTGAAGTGCGGCGGGTTCCTGTTCTGTTCGGGGCAGATCCCGCTGGACCCGGAAACGGGCAAGCCGGTGGAAGGGGATATCGGGGAACAGACGCGGAGAGCGTTGCGCAACCTCGAGGCGGTGCTTGCCGAGGGGGGCGCCACGTTCGGGTCGGTCGTGAAGACGACCGTCTACATGACGGACCTGGCGGAGTTCCCGGCGATGAACGAGGTCTACAGGTCGTTCTTTCCGGAGGACCCGCCGGCGCGCGCCACGGTGCAGGTATCGAAACTGCCGGCGGGTGCGAGGGTGGAGATCGAGGCGATCGCGGCCGTCGCTACATGAATCAGGCCGACTTCACGACCTTTCCCGACTTGATGCACTGCGTGCAGACGTTGATGTGCCGGACGGTCCCGCCCTGCGCCGCCTTCACGCGCTGGATGTTCGGGCGCCAGACTTTGCGGGTTCTGTTGTTGGCGTGCGAAACGTTGTGTCCGAAGCTGGGACCCTTGCCGC
The DNA here is from genome assembly GCA_021802685.1 of Deltaproteobacteria bacterium. Classification (GTDB taxonomy): domain Bacteria; phylum Desulfobacterota; class Deferrimicrobia; order Deferrimicrobiales; family Deferrimicrobiaceae; genus UBA2219. Next base: position 1,499 of record JAJZRM010000205.1, read on the forward strand.
AAATCGAGCACTTGGCCATGGCAACCTCCATGAATTCGAACCAAAATTAATACCATGCCCGCCCGGAAAAGACAAGATTCGATTTCCCTTTCCCTCCGGAGGCCCGGCAGGCATCGCCTTCGGATGGGCCTCCTGGCGCTTTCCATCCTTGTCGTGCCGCCGGTCGTCCCCCATCTCCTCGCCTTCCGCATCCCGGGGCCGTCGTCCCGGCCGGCGGACGTGGTCTTCGTGCTTTCCGGGGGGGAAGGGCGGATCACGGGAGGGTACAAGGCCTGGGTTTCCGGCGCCGGCAAGGATCTCTGCATTCTCGGGGCGGGAAGAAACGTGAAACCGGCGCGGCTGCTGCCTTCCGCCGCCTCCCTCCCCCCCCAAGCCCTCGCGCGGATCCACGTGGAGGGTTGGTCGGAAAACACCCTGGAAAACGCGTTCTCCGCGAAATCCTTCGTGGCGGTGCGGGGGTAATCCACGGTGATCCTCGTCACGTCCAACTATCACGTCCCCCGCGCGTACCTCGCGTTCCGGAAGGTCCTCCCCCCCGAGGTCGGGCTGGCGGTCATCTCCGTGCCTTCGGAAAGCGGCAGCGCAGCGGGCATGGCGTGGCGTTGGGCGAGGCGGCACTTCCTGGAGGGTTGGAAATATTGGGGGTACCGCGTTCTTCTGCGGTGGGAGTAAAGGCCTTTCGGTCTCAGGCGTCGGGGTTGCGGCGCGAGAAGTCCGGGATCCTGCCGGTCTCCCGGGTGATCACGCGGCGGCCGGAGATCGACAGTTTCCCTTCGAGGAAAAGCCGGATCGCCATGGGGTAGATCCGGTGTTCCTCCTTGAGGATCCGGGCGGCGAGCGTTTCCTCCGTGTCGTCCTCGTACACCGGGACGACGGCCTGCACGATCACCGGGCCGGTGTCCACCCCCTCGTCGAGGAAGTGAACCGTGCACCCCGAGAACCGGACGCCGTACCGGAGCGCCTGCCGCGGCCCGTGGGTTCCGGGGAAAGAGGGGAGCAGCGCGGGGTGGATGTTGATGATCCGCTGGGGGAACGCCCGCAGGAACACCGGCGTCACCACCCTCATGAAGCCGGCCAGGCAGACGAGTTCCGCGCCGTACGACCGGATGATTTCCACCATGCGCGCGTCGAACGCCTCCCGGTTCTCGAAGGAGCGGTGGTCCACCACTTCCGCGGGGATCCCGTGGTTGCGCGCCCGGACGAGGCCGTATGCTTCGGCGTTGTTGCTGAGGACCACTCCGATCTTTGCGGGGATGGCGCCGGCTTCCGATGCGTCGATGATGGCCTGCAGGTTCGAACCGCTCCCCGAAACGAGAACGGCGATGCCGGGGAGTGCGGTCATCGCTTTCCCCCCGCGTACTCGACGAACGGCTCTCCGCGGCCCTTCCGCACCTCCCCGATCGGCGCGGCGGGAACGCCCGACCGGCGGAGATGCGCGACGGCGCGGTCCGCGTCCCCGGGTCGCAGCATCAGGACCATCCCGATCCCCATGTTGAACGTCCGGTACCTCTCTTCTTCCGGAAGCCGGGCCGCCTCGCACAAGGTTCGAAATACCGGGGGCGTCTCCCAGGCGGAGCGGTCCACGCACGCCTTCATCCCGCGCGGGATGGAGCGGGGGACGTTTCCGGTGATCCCGCCGCCGGTGATGTGCGCCATCCCGCGGACGGACACCTTGCGAAGGAGGGAAAGGACGGGGCGCACGTAGATCCGCGTCGGGCGGAGGAGCTCCTCCGCCGCCGTGGCGCCCCATTCCGGGACGCGCTGATGCATCCGCTTCCCGAGGATGTCGAAGACGACCTTCCGGGCGAGGGAGTAGCCGTTGCTGTGCAGCCCGGAGGACGCCAGCCCCACCAGGATGTCTCCGGGACGCACATCCTTCCCCGTGATCATCGCTCTCCGTTCCACCGCCCCGACGGCGAACCCGGCGAGGTCGAATTCCCCCTTGGCGTAGACGGACGGCATTTCCGCCGTCTCGCCTCCGAGAAGGGCGCAGCCCGCCTGCCGGCACCCCTCCGCGACGCCGGAAACCACCTGCGCCCCCGCCTCCGCGGACAGCCGGCCGGTGGCGTAGTAGTCGAGGAAAAAGAGCGGCTCCGCGCCGTGAACGAGGATGTCGTTCACGCACATCGCGACGAGATCGATCCCGATGGTGTCGAGTTTTCCCGCCATCGCGGCCACCTTGACCTTGGTGCCCGCCCCGTCGGTGCCGGCCACGAGCACGGGGTCGCGGTATTTCCGGACGGGAAAGCGGAAAAAGCCGGCGAAGCCGCCGATACCGCCCAGCACCTCTTTCCGGTTCGTGGTGCGGACGGCCGGCTTGATCAGGGAAACGAGGCGTTCCCCTTCGTCGATGTCGACGCCCGCATCCTTGTAAGTGCAAGTTTTTTTCAATGCGTTTTTTAGCCCCGGCCGGATGGATTCACGTTAGCGACAGGGCGGAGGACATGTCAATGATTTTCCCCTTCCCGAGAGGGTATTATAGGAAGATTCCGCGTAGGAGGGGCGCATGGCGACCAGGGTGGGGATCGTCATCCTCGGGGACGAAGTGCTGAAAGGGGAGACGAAGGAGGCGAACCTCGCCTACATGCTTCCCCTGTTGAACGAATGGGGGGCGGAAACCGTGCTTTGCGCGATCCTGCCCGACGAGGTCCCCGTCGTGGTCCGCCACCTGAGGGCGTACCTCGACGAAGTGGACCTTCTCATCCTCACCGGCGGAATCGGGCCGACGCCCGACGACATCACGCGGGATGCCGTGGCGGAGGTCGCCGGAGTGCCGTTGGTGCTGAACGAGGAGGCCCGCGCGGCCCTCGAGTCCCGGCCGTACAAAGGCGGCGATCCCCGGTACCGGATCCTGATGGCGCACGTCCCGGAAGGGGCCGATCTGATTCCGAACCCGCTCTCCGGCGCGCCGGGGTTCCACATCCGCCGGATGGCCGCCTTCCCGGGCATTCCCGTGCTTCTCCAGGCGATGTTCGAGTGGGTGAAGCCGCTGGTTTCCGGTTCCCGCAAGACGCGCATCACCCTGTACTCCATGGCGCCGGAGTCGTCCTACGCGGGGATAATGAAGGATTTCAGGGTATCGTATCCGGACGTCGGGATCGGGTCGTACCCGATCACCGAAGGAGAGTGCCGCGTGCGGGTCGTGTTCCGCGGCGCCGGATACGCCCGGACGGCGGAATGCGCCGCCCGGTTCGAGGAAAAACTCGCCGGCGTCGGACACAACGTCCTTCGGCGGCTGGAGGAGCGGGGAGACGATGAGTGATCCATGCAGGGGGGCGTTGGCCGTCCTGGCGTTGGCCGCGGCGCTTCTTTCGCCCGCCGGCGCGCCCGCCGGCGATGATGCGGCGCACGGATGGAAGGAATCGGCCTCGGGCCGCTGGGGGCGCCTCCCGGAGATCCACTCCGGGTTTTCCCCGAACGGCATCTCGCTGGAACTGACGTTGCGTCCCGGGACGGGTGTGACCTACCGCAGGACCGGCCCGTGGACGTCGGACAACGCCGTCCTCCAGTTTTCCATCGACGCCGTTTCGCCTGGCGGGAACGAATACCGCGCGGGAGAGGCGCGTTTCCCCGCGTCGGCGACCATCGTCTTCGGGAAGGACGCGCTGCCGCTCGGCGCGAGGGAGCGGGTGAAGCTCTTCTTCCGCCAGATGTGGAAGGGTTTTCGGCCTTCCGGGATCCGCCTGACCTACGCGTGGGGAACCCGGCTCCCCGTCGGGTCGATGTACCGCCTGTGGGAGGAGGAGACGGTTTTCATCCTCGCGGGCCCGGAGGAGGCGGGAAAGAAGATCTCCACCGCCCGCCGGCTGTCGGAGGATTTCCGGGCGGCGTACGGCCGCCCGCCCAAGGGGCCGGTGACGGAGGTGCTCGTGGAGGCGCAGCGGGAGTCCGGGGAAAAGGGGGCCGCGCACGCTTCGATCCTGTTCCGTTACCCGGCGGAGTGATCCGGCGCGCGTTTCCCCCCGGGATACTATTCGTAACGGAGCGCTTCGATGGGGTCCATCCGGGACGCCTTCCGGGCCGGATAGTATCCGAAGAAGATTCCGACACCCGCCGAGAAACCGAACGCCAGGAACACGGCGCCAGGGGAGATCACGGTGGACCATTCGGCGAACCGGGAGATGAGCACCGCTCCGGACGCGCCGAGGACGATCCCCATCGCGCCGCCCGCGAGCGCCCGGCGCACCGCCTCGATCAGGAACTGGGAGAGGATGTCGCGCTCCCTGGCGCCGAC
>JAJZRM010000206.1 GCA_021802685.1 Deltaproteobacteria bacterium
CCTTCAGGAACATGGATTTCACGAACCGGCGTTCCCGGCCCGCGCAGCCGGTCAAGGCCCACGGTTTCTCCGAAGGGGCCGCGGATACGTAAGGGACCGGTTCGAACGGCTCCTTCATCTGCCCGACGATGGCGTCTCCCAGGATCATGGCGGGGTTGCGGTACTTGTCCGCGAGGTCGAACGCCAGCATGGTAAGGGAGTACATCTCCTGGACCGAGTGGGGGGCCAGCACGATGAGCCTCGCGTCTCCGTGCCCCGCGACCTTGGTCGCCTGGAAGTAATCCCCCTGGGACGGGGCGATGCCGCCCAGCCCCGGCCCCGATCGGGAAATGTTGACGATCACGGCGGGAAGTTCCGATCCCACCATGTAGGACAGTCCTTCCTGCATCAGGGAGATCCCGGGGCCCGACGACGAAGTCATCACCCGGCTGCCGGTCGAGGCGGTCCCGAGGATCATGTTGATCGTGGCGACCTCGCTCTCGGCCTGCAGGAAGGTCCCTCCGTGCGACGCCATGTGGGCGGCCATGTATTCCGGGATGTCGTTCTGGGGGGTGATGGGGTACCCGTAGTAGTGCCTGCACCCCGCGGCGATGGCGCCGAGACAGATCGCCTCGTTCCCCTTGGCGAGGATCCGTTTTCCCGGTCCGGCGGCTTGCGGGGTCATCGCCACACCCGGATGCACACGTCGGGGCACGATTCGGCGCAGAGCGCGCACCCCGTGCAGTCGTCCGGCCGGGCGAACACGGCCGCGGTGTATCCCTGCCGGTTGATCTCCGGACCCGGTTCGATGCAGTTCTTCGGGCAGACGGGAACGCACAGTTCGCACGCCTTGCACCGCTCGAATTCGATCTCTATCCTTCCGGTCGCCATTCCCCCCCCGTCAATCGTACTTGGGCTTGAACTCGAAGTAGTGCGTCGTGTCGATCATCCGCACCGTGCGGGACCGCGACCGCATGACGACGGACTGGGTGGTCGCCCCTCCGCTGAAAAACCGCACCCCCTGCAGGTAGTCGCCGAAGGTGACCCCCGTGGCCGCGAACATGACGTCGCTGCTGGCGAGGTCGTCGAGGCCGTACACCCGGTTCAGGTCGGTGACTCCCATCGCTTTCGCGCGATCGGTCTCCTCCTTGTTCCGGAACTTCAGGACCCCCTGCATGTCCCCGCCGAGGCATTTCAGGGCGGCGGCGGCGAGCACTCCTTCCGGCGCCCCGCCGATCCCCATGAGGATGTCCACCCCGGAGCCCTCCTTCGCGGTGGCGATCGCGCCCGCCACGTCTCCGTCCCCGATCAGCTTGATCCTGGCGCCGGCCTCGCGGCATTCCCTGATCAGGTCCTGGTGGCGCGGGCGGTCGAGGATGATCGCGCACAGGTCCTCCACGTACACTTTCAGCGCTTTCGCGACGCTGCGGAGATTCTCGGTGGGAGACGCCGTGATATCGATCGAACCGCGGCCTTTCGGTCCCACGGCGATCTTGTCCATGTACGTGTCGGGCGCGTGGAGGAACCCTCCCTCCTCGGCGATCGCGATCACCGCGAGGGCGTTGTTCCCCCCGGAAGCGACGATGCTCGTCCCTTCGAGGGGATCCACGGCGATGTCCACCCGGGGGGATTCCGCCGCGCCGACCTCCTCCCCGATGAAGAGCATCGGGGCCTCGTCCCGTTCCCCCTCGCCGATCACGACGCGTCCCTTGAACTGGACGTAGTTCAGCGCCTTCCGCATCGCCGTGACGGCCGCCTGGTCCGCCGCAACGTTGTCTCCGCGTCCCATCAGCCGCGCCGCCGCCAATGCGGCGGCCTCCGTCACCCGGACGACCTCCATCGCGAGGTTTCTTTCCACGGCTGTCCCCCCTTTTCTTCCTTAAATAATAACGTTTCTCACGTACTTTCGGGTCGGAAATGTCAGGCGAGCAGGTAATCGATCAAGCGGATCCCTTCCGGGACGAATTGCCCGGAATTCCGGGCGTCCGCTTCCGTGTACCGGCTCCCCGGCGTCGCCGGCAGCCCCGGGGGCGCCGGATAGTACACGAACGGGACGGGTTCCTGCGCGTGGGTCCGCAAGGCGACGGGCGTCGGGTGGTCCGGCAGCAGAAGGATCCGCAAGTCCCCCTTTTCGCGGACCCGGGCCAGCAGGGGGCCCAGCATCTCCCGGTCGATCCGTTCGATCGCCTTGATCTTTTCCTCCACGTTCCCATTGTGCCCCGCCTCGTCGGGCGCTTCGACGTGGATCAGGACGAAGTCCTTCCGCTCGAGTTCGCCGAGCGCGTACTCGGCCTTCCCCTTGTAGTTCGTATCGGTGTACCCCGTGGCGCCGGGCACCCGGATCACTTCCAGCCCCGCGTAGATGCCGATCCCCTTGATGAGGTCGACCGCCGCCACTACGGATCCCGTGAGACCGTGCCTTTCCTGGAACGTGGGAATCCGCGGCGCCTTCCCCTGGCCCCACAACCATACCGAGTTCCCGGGGAGTTTCCCCTCTTCGGCGCGCTTCCGGTTCACCGGGTGACCGGAGAACAGTTCCCGGGAGATCTCCATGATCGTCAGGAGCGCCTCCGCTCCGTCGCCCTTCGGGAGGAACGGGGTGATCTTTTTCCCGTGGATATCGTGGGGCGGGGTCGTCACCACGGCGTCCTTCCCGCCGGGCCACACCATCAGGTGGCGATAAGAGACGCCCGTATGGAATCGCACTCCCTTGTCGGCCGCCTTCTCCTGGAGCGAGGCCAGCAGCTCCGCCGCCTCGGCGGTGGTGATGTGCCCCGCGGAGAAATCCTCCATTTCCGAATCGGCACCGTCGTGTTTCAGCGCCACGATGTTGCAGCGTACGGCCACGTCGTCCGGTCCGAGGGCGATCCCGATGGAAGCGGCCTCCAGCGGGGAACGCCCCGTGTAGACGGCGGCTGGGTCGTACCCGAGGATGCTCAGGTTCGACACGTCGCTCCCCGGGTACATCTCCTTCGGGACCACCTGCACCATCCCGATCGCTCCGTGCGAGGCCATGAAGTCCATGTTCGGCTTGTCGGCCGCCTCGAGGGGCGTGCGGTTCCCGATGCCGGCGATCGGCCAGTCGGCCATGCCGTCCCCGATCAGGATGAGGTATTTTCCTCCCACCGTTTTCTCCTTCTACAGGTTGTTCTCGATGCGGATCAGCCGGGTGCGGTCGAGGACGTCGGGGAGGCGGTCCACTTCCGCGAGGGCGGCGCGCATGTTGCTTTCCTTCGCCCGGTGGGTGACGATGAAGATCGGGACCGCGCTCTCCCCCCGGCCCTTCTGCAGGACGGACAGGATGCTGATCTGGTGGCGCCCCAGCACCCCGGCGATCCGGGACAGGACCCCGGGCCGGTCCATCACCAGGATCCTCAGGTAATATTCGCATTGCACCTGGTCGAAGGGCGTCACCTGCGTGCTCATTTTCAGGTCCGCCAGGGAAAAGCCGCTGGGCGGGATCCGCCCCGTCGAACCGCGAAGGACGTTCCGCGCGATTTCGATCACGTCGCTCACGACCGCGGACGCGGTGGGCCGCATCCCGGCGCCCTGCCCGTACGACAGGGAGGATCCGACGAAGTTCCCCTTCACGTAGATCGCGTTGTTCGCGCCGTCCACGGTCGCCAGCAGGTAGTGCGACGGGATCATCGTCGGATGGACCCGCGCTTCGATCCCGGAACTGTTCTCCTTGGCGATCGCCAGGAGCTTGATGGCGTACCCGAACTCCTTCGCGAAGGCGATGTCGTCCGGAGATACGTCCCGGATCCCCTCGACGTAGATGTCCTTGAGGGGAACCCGCCCGCCGGTGGCGAGCCACACCAGGATCGCCAGCTTGTGCGCCGTGTCGATGCCGTCCACGTCGAACGAGGGATCGGCCTCGGCCAGCCCGGCCTTCTGGGCTTCCGCGAGGACGTCGGCGTACGGTTTCCCCTCTTTCGTCATCCGGGAGAGGATGTAGTTGCACGTCCCGTTGATGATCCCGAAGATCCCCTGGATCCGGTTCGCCGCCAGCCCTTCCCGCAGCGTCCGGATGATGGGGATCCCCCCGCCGACGCTCGCCTCGAAACCGATGTCGACCCCCGCGGCGATGGCCGCGTGGAAGATCTCCGGGCCGTATTCCGCGAGGAGCGCCTTGTTCGCCGTCACGACCGACTTGCCGTTCCGGATCGCCTCCAGGAGGAAGTCCTTGGCCACCCCCGTGCCCCCGACCAGTTCGACGACGATGTGGACGTCCGGGTCCCGGGCGAGCTGCATCCCGTCGGAGATGAGCACCCCTTCCGGAAGCGCGACGCCGCGGTCCCTGGCCGTGTCGTTGTCCGCGACCCGGACCAGCCGGACGGGCACCCCCACGCGCTTGCGCAGATGCTCGGCGTTATCGAGCAGGAGCCGCACCGTGCCGGTCCCGACGGTGCCGAACCCGACGACGCCGACGCCGATCTCCTTCCAGGCCGGGGTCATTTCGCGCGCACCTTGACGGGCGCCTGGATCATCGCCTTGACGCCCCGGATCGCCTGGCGGATCCGGTGCTCGTTCTCGACCAGGGCGAACCGGACGAACCCTTCCCCGTGCTCTCCGAAACCGATGCCCGGGGAGACGGCGACCTTGGCGTGCAGCAGGAGCTGCTTGGAAAATTCGAGGGACCCAATCGACTTGTACGGCTCCGGGATGGGAGCCCATACGAACATCGTCCCTTTCGGTTTTTCGAACTCCCATCCGATGCGGGAGAACCCGTTCACGAGGCAGTCCCTCCGTTTCCGGTACACCTCCACGGCCTCGTCCACGACCCGTTGCGGGCCGTTGAGCGCCACGGTCGCCGCGATCTGGATCGCCTGGAACATCCCGTAGTCGAGGTAGCTCTTGATCCGCGTCAACGCCCCCACCATCCGCCGGTTTCCCACGACGTACCCGACGCGCCAGCCGGCCATGGAGTACCCTTTCGACATCGAATACAGTTCGACCGCGACATCTTTCGCCCCCGGAACCTGGAGGATGGAAGGCGCCTTGTACCCGTCGAAGACCAGGTCCGCGTACGCCAAGTCGTGGACGACGAGGATGCCGTTCTCCTTCGCGAAGGCGACGACGCGCCGGAAGAAATCGAGATCGACCACGCCGGTCGTCGGGTTGTGGGGGAAGGAAAGGATCATCATCTTAGGCCGCGGCCAGAGCGTCTTCATGGCGCGCTCGACGCGGTCCATGAAATCGCCCTCCCCGCTGGTCAGGGAGATGGACCGGACGTCCGCCCCGGCGATGATCACCGAGTACGTGTGGATCGGGTAGGTCGGGCTGGGAACGAGCGCGATGTCCCCCGGCCCCATCGTGGCCAGGACCAGGTGGGACAACCCTTCCTTCGCCCCGATCGTGGCGATCGCCTCGGTGTCGGGATCGAGGTCCACCCCGAACTTCCGCTTGTACCAGTTGCAGATGGCCAGCCGAAGCTTCGGGATCCCCCGGGAGGCGGAGTACCGGTGGTTTCTCGGGTTGCGGGCCGCTTCCGTCAGCTTCTCCACAATGTGCTTCGGCGTGGGAAGGTCCGGGTTCCCCATCCCGAGGTCGATGATGTCCTCCCCCGCGTGCCGCATTTTCGATTTCAGTTCCGTCACCACGGCGAAGACGTACGGGGGAAGCCGCTGGATTCTCGGGAATTCTTCCATCGCGTTCTCCTGGGAAAAGTAACCTAAGATTTTATT
>JAJZRM010000207.1 GCA_021802685.1 Deltaproteobacteria bacterium
CAGGCGGAGGAGTACATCCGGCGGATCGACCGCATGGGCGGCGTCATCGCGGCGGTGGAGGCCGGCTACATCCAGAAGGAGATCCAGGAGGCGTCGTACAGGTATCAGTTGGAAGTGGAGCGGAAGCAGCGGATCATCGTCGGCATGAACGAGTTCACCCTGAAGGAAAAGCCGCCGGAAGGGCTTCTCAAGGTGAACCCGCGGATCGAGCAGGAGCAGCGCAGGCAGCTGGCCCGTCTCCGGAAGCGCCGGAACGGCGCGGCGGTGCGGTCCGCCCTGGAGGACCTCGCCTCCGCGTGCCGCGGGAAGCGCAACGTCATGCCGCCGATCCTCGACGCCGTGCGCGCCTACGCCACGCTGGGGGAGATCTCCGACGTGATGCGCTCCGTCTTCGGGACGTACCAGGGGAAGGCGACGGTCTGACGGAAGGGAGGAACCGATGTCCGGCATCCGATGGGAACCCGATTTCCAGGCGGCGATCGAAAAGGCGAAGTCCACGGGGCGCCCGGTCTTCCAGGACTTCTGGTACGACGGGTGACTCGGCTGCGCCAAGATGAATACGGGTCCGTATTCAGACGCCGCCGTAGCCGATTTCCTCCACGAGCGGTTCGTCCCGGTGCGCACGGAATGCTTCTGGGACAACCCCACGGAGCTGATGCGCCGGTTCGACGTGAAGTGGACGCCCACCTTCATCGTCCACGACCCGGAAGGGAAGGAGCACCACCGGTTCGTCGGATACGTCCCTGGCGACGACCTCTTCGCCCACCTCTGGCTCGGCCGCGGGAAGATCCTCTACGACCTCGACCGGTACGCGGAGGCGATCCCCGTCTTCGACACCGTCCTTTCACGCCATCCGGACGCGGGCGCGGCGCCCGAGGCGGCCTTCCTCCGGGGGGTTTCCGGGTACAAGTCCACCCACGACCCGAAGGAGCTGCGGAAGACGTACGACCTGCTCACCGCGCGCTATCCCCAGAGCGAATGGGCCCGGAGGTCCGAGCCGTACTCCGCGATTCCGGGATAAGGATGATCGTCCGCAACGCGAGCCGGGGCAGCGTCCTCGGCGAAGCGGTCCGGCCGGCGGACACCTTCCTTCTCCGGCTGAAGGGCTTGTCCCGGGCGGGCGCGCTTGCGCCCGGGGAGGGGCTCTGGATCTCCCCGTGCGCAGGCATCCACTCGTTCGGGATGCGGTTCGACTTCGACGCGCTTTTCATCGGACCGGACCGGAAGGTCATCGGGATGTACGAACGCTTCCGCAGGAACCGCCTGTCGAGGATCTTCCGGAACGCTCAGGGGGTCCTCGAGCTGCCGGCGGGCACCATCGGGAGAACGGGGACCGAGGTCGGGGATGAAATCCGGTTCGAAACGTGAAATGATGATCGGCGGCCCGTGGACCGGCCTGATCCGTCTCGCCGTGACGGACAGCACGAACAGCCGGGCGATGGAACTGGCGGAGCGCGGCGCTCCGCACGGGACGGTCGTCGTGGCGGACGCGCAGACCGGGGGCCGCGGCCGGCTGGGGCGCCGGTGGATCTCTCCGCCGGGCCGGAACATCTATGTTTCCGTGCTCCTGCGTCCGGACCTCCCGAACGCGGAGGCGCCGCGGCTGTCCCTGGTGGCCGGCATCGCCTTGGCCGATGCGACGGAAGGCGAGGACGTCCCCGGTTCCCTCAAGTGGCCCAACGACCTGTACCTGGGGGAACGGAAGGCGGGGGGGATCCTGGCGGAGATGGCGTCGGGCGGGGACCGCGTCCGCCACGTCGTCATCGGCGTGGGGATCAACGTGAACCTCGGCGAGGACGAGATTCCCGAAGAGATCCGCGGGAAGGCGACCTCCCTGCGCATCCACGCGGGACGGGAGTTTCCCCGGGAGGCGTTGCTGGCTTCGTTCCTCGGGGCGTTCGGGCGGCGATACGTGGAATTCCTGGCGGGAGGGTTCGCCGCGATCCGTCCGGCCTGGGATCGCAGGGATTTCCTGCGGGGCCGGCGCGTGCTCGTCCGGGGCCCGGGCTGGGAGGCGTGGGGCGTCGCGCGCGGCGTGGACGGGAACGGCGCCTTCCTGTTCCGGCGGGACGGATCGGGCGCGGACGAACCGCTGCACAGCGGCGAGATCGTGGCATTCGAAACGGCGTGAGGGGGTGGCGAAACGGATGCTCCTCGTGATCGACGTGGGGAACTCGAACACCGTCCTCGGCGTGTACGAAGGGGAAAAGCTCCTTCATCACTGGCGGGTGTGGACCGACCGGGAGAAGACCAGCGACGAGTACGGCATCCTGCTCCGGAACCTCTACGACGCGAGCCACTTCTCCTCCCGGGAGATCAAGGCGATCATCATCGCATCGGTCGTCCCCCCGCTCACGCCGACCATCGTGGAGCTCTGCGAACGGTATTTCGGAGTGACCCCCATGGTGGTGGAGCCGGGGATCAAGACGGGGATCTCCATCAAGATGGACAACCCCAAGGAGGTCGGCGCCGACCGGATCGTGAACGCCGTGGCCGCGTACTCGAAACACAGGACGGCGTGCATCGTCGTCGACTTCGGGACCGCGACCACTTTCGACTACGTGTCGGAGAAGGGGGATTACATGGGCGGCGTGATCGCCCCGGGGGTCAACATCTCGGCGGAGGCGCTCTTCCGGCAGGCGTCCAAGCTCCCCCGAATCGAGATCGCGAAACCTCCCACCGTGATCGGGAAGAACACGGTGGCGGCGATGCAGTCGGGGATCTTCTACGGGTACGTGGAGATGGTCGACGGGATCCTCGAACGGATCCGGAAAGAGCTGCGGACCGACCTCTTCGTGATCGCCACCGGGGGACTCGCCCGGACGATCGCTGCCGAGTCGTCAAAAATCCATGAAATCGATGAGAATTTGACTCTGGAAGGACTGCGTATTATATACGAAAGGAACCTTTAAGCCCTAGGAGGACCGTGCCGAGTGGACATCCAGCAGATTCGAAACGTCGGAATCATCGCCCACGGAGGGGCAGGGAAGACGACGCTCGCGGAGGCGCTCCTGTTCAACGCGAAGGCCGTCGACCGGATGGGGAAGGTCGACGACGGAAGTTCGAACTTCGACTACGACCCGGAGGAGATCCGGAGGAAGATCACGATCAGCACGTCCTTCCACCATTACACCTGGAACAAGGTCGAGGTGACGCTGGCCGACACCCCGGGGTACATCAATTTCGAGGCGGACACCCGGGCGTGCCTGCGCCTCCTGGACGGGGCGGTCCTGGCGGTGAACGCGGTGTCCGGCGTGGAGGTCCAGACGGAGAAGATGTGGAACCTCGCCCGGGCCGCCGACGTCCCGGTGATCGCCTTCATCTCCAAGATGGACCGCGAGCGCGCCGACTTCGCGAAGGCGGTCGAGGAGATCGCCGATATCCTGAAGGTGCCCGCGGTCCCCGTGAATCTCCCCATCGGCCGGGAGGCGCAGTTCACCGGCGTGGTGGACCTGTTCCGGATGAAGGCGATGGTCTACAAGGGCGAGACGGGCGAATTCGCCCTCCAGGACATCCCCCCCGGCCTGGCCGCGGAGGCGGGGAAGGCGCGGGAGAAGCTCATCGAGTCGTGCGCCGAGTCCGACGACGCCCTGATCGAGAAGTTCCTCGAAGGGACGGAGCTCACCGACGACGAGATCCGGACCGGCTTCCGCGCGGGCGTGCGGGCGATGAGGTTCCTCCCGGTGCTCTGCGGATCCGCGATCCGCAACATCGGGATCCAGCCCCTCATGGACCTGGTCAACTTCGCCTTGCCGGACCCGTCGTACCGGGGCGAGGTGAAGGGGACCAATCCGAAGACGAAGGCCGAGGAGAAGCGCGCCATCTCCGACAAGGCGCCGTTCTCCGCGCAGGTGTTCAAGACGCTCGCGGACCCGTACGCCGGGAAGCTCTCCATCTTCAAGGTGTACTCCGGAACCCTCACTCCCGACATGTCCCCCCTGAACTCCACGAAGGACGCGGCGGAGCGGATCGGCCAGATCCTTCGCATGGAAGGGAAGAAGCAGAAGGCCGTCGGGTCGGCCTCCGCGGGCGAGATCGTGGCGGTCGCGAAGTTCAAGGAGACGTCCACTGGGGACACCCTTTGCGACCCGAAGGCGCCGATCCGGTTTCCGCTCCCCGAGGCCATGGATCCGGTGATCTCTTTCGCCGTCCGGCCAAAGACGCGCAACGACGAGGACAAGCTGGGCGTCTCCCTCGCCCGGATGATCGAGGAGGACCCGACGCTGCGCTTCCGCAAGGACGCTCAGACGAACGAATTCATCCTCGCCGGCATGGGGGAGACCCACCTCGAGGTGGCGGTCGAGAAGCTCAAGCGCCAGTACGGCGTGGAGGTCGAACTGCGCACGCCGAAGATCGCCTACTTCGAGACGATCAAGGGGAAATCGGAGGCGCAGGGGAAGCACAAGAAACAGTCCGGCGGCCGCGGCCAGTACGGGGATTGCTGGATCAAGATCGAGCCGCTTCCCCGGGGGAATGGGTTCGAGTACGTCGACGCGATCGTCGGCGGATCGATCCCCCGCCAGTACATCCCGGCGGTGGAGAAAGGCGTCGTGGACCGGATGTCCAAGGGCGTCATCGCGGGATACCCCATGATCGACGTGCGGGTGACCGTCTTCGACGGCACCTTCCACACGGTCGACTCGTCGGAGATGGCGTTCAAGATCGCCGGCTCCCTTGCATTCAAGAAGGCGGCGGCGGCGGCCAAGCCGGTGCTTCTGGAGCCGATCGCCGAGATGGAGGTGATCGTTCCGGAGGAGAACGTCGGGGACATCATCGGCGACCTGAACGGCCGGCGCGGCCGGGTGATGGGCGTCGACGCCCTCGGGAAGAGCCAGATCGTCCGGTGCCAGGTTCCGCTGGCCGAGGTCCTGCGCTACTCGTCCGATCTGCGCTCCATCACCTCCGGCCGGGGGCAGTTCACCATGAAGCTCGACCATTACGAGGAAGCGCCCGCCGTCATCGCCGAGAAGGTGATCGCCGAGTCGAAGAAGGAGATCGGGGAAGAGGAGGAGGAGTGAACTTTCCTGGAGGAATACCGCCCGACGCCGACCCGGAGGGCGACCGGCCGTTGAGGGAAGAGGAGCGCAGTTCCCTCGAATCGCGGATCGCCGCGATGTCGGTCCCCGAGAAGGTCGAGCTGGCCGCCAAGGGGGGCCGGGAGGTCCGGAAGATCCTGTCCCGGGACGGGAGCGTCATGGTCGCCCGGGCGGTGATCGCCAGCCCGAAGCTGTCCGAGGAGGACATCGCCTCCTTCGCCGCGTCTTCCCAGACGAACGAGGAGATCCTGCGGGCCATCGCCGACAACCGGCAATGGACCGCGAACCGGAAGATCGTGGCGGCGATCGTGTACAACCCCAGGACCCCTCCGCCGTCGGCGATCCGGTTCCTCCGGTCGTTCCAGGCGAACGAGTTGAGGATATTGACGCACAACCGCACAATCGCTTCCGCGGTCCGCCAGGAAGCCAAGCGCCTGCTGGCGCAGAAAACATAACCGACCGGGAGACGCCGTGGCCCTGTTCAACTACGCAACCCGCGAACTCAGCGCGAAGATCGTCTATTACGGCCCGGGGCTTTCGGGCAAGACCACCAACATCGAGATGGTCCACAAGATGCTGCGCCCGGAGCAG
>JAJZRM010000208.1 GCA_021802685.1 Deltaproteobacteria bacterium
GTTGTACAGGAAATCCGAATAGAAGTCGGGAAAGGCCAGCAGCGCGTAGGGGTTGGCCAAGACAAACCCGGCCGCAACGGCGGCGAGGCCCCAAAGCAGCTTCCGGTCGAGCGCCAGGCTTCGCAGGGAAACCGGCCCTGCGCGCAGGCAGTGTGCCAGCGGGATCACCACGCCGACGAAAAGACCGTTGTATTTCGTTGCTCCGGCGATTCCCGTGAAAAGCCCCGCCAACAGGTAATCCCGATACCTCCCCGAAAACGCGATTCGCTGTCCGAAATAGAATGCAAGCAGCATCCAGAACATCACGGGAATGTCCGCCGTCAAAAAGTGACTGAACGCGACGAAACCGGCACTGGTGGCGAACAGGACGGCGGCGGCGCGGGAGGCCCGGAGGCTGGAAAACGCCCTCGATATCGCATACACCAACAGGATTGATCCGCCGAAGAGGAATACGGTCAATATCCGGGACCACAACACCGTCAGCGGCTCGCGCACGGCGCGCGGGAGGCCCAGGACCTTCACGGCGGCGCGGACGGGGGTCTTGGAAAACGCCAGATTGAAGTACGTATGAAACGGCGGCTTCAGGAAATCGCCGGGGCAGAACGGCAACCCCTTGAAGTATCGGAAGGTGCGGAAAGCCATCTGGTCCGGGTTCCACGATTCCCCCCTCCCCCAGTCAATCCCGTGCAGCGAAAAGAGGACACCGAGAAGGACCGCCAGGACCAGCACTTTGTCTACGCGGCGCCGGGGAGGTTTCCGGTCGGCGTCGAACCGCCTCGTCGTTGTCACGGGAGCCTCCCAGCCATCACGTCGACCTGGGACACGGCGTACCAGTCGTCGGCGAGCCTGCCGGCGATCGCCAGTTTGACGCGCCTCGACGCGACGCCGGTCTGGATCGCGACATCCAGAGCATACGGCTGCGGCCGGATGTCATCCGGAATGGTCAACACGTCCTGCTCCTCATGGGGTCCCGGTAGCCACTTCCGGAGGTCGGCTCGGCTTCTCCAGACCGCCGCGATCGTGCCGTCGCCCGCCCGCAGGCGGTACAAAAGCGGCCAGGAGCGGTAGATCGGAGCCACGCCCCGGTTCTCCCACAAGGAACGCACCGCCAGCGGTTCGCCGCGACCCACCTCCGCGGCGTGCGTCACTTCCCGAAGTACGAACCGGTACCCCATTTGCCGCAGGAAGTCGTCGATCTTCCCGCGCCAGTTGGCGGGAACCGGCGACGATTTCGCGTTCAGGAGCGTCACGTGCCACGCCAGCCCCTTCTGCAGGATCCGGTCGATGTCGAACCCCCGATCGTACCAGTCCTGAATGACGCCGCAGACCTCGAACTGGACCGGCGCGGTCTTCCAGGCTTCGGCGATCGCCGGGTTCCGCGAAATGGGCTCGTAGACGTTGACCATGTGGTTCCAGCGGGGCCCGAACATGCCGTAATCCCCGAAGCAGTCCCCGCGCCAGCCGGCGCCTTTGGAGGCGGCGTACTCAACGGGACCGCCCGCGAGCATGACGAGCGGCGTACCGGGAAAGTATCGGAAGTACCAGTCGGCGACGACACGCTGACGCGCCGGGTCGGGATAGAACTTCCTGCAGGTGCTCTCGGCTTTCCCGCAGCAGGCGGTGTTCCACTCGCCCCAGCAGCCTACCGAGCCGATGTCGACATGGTCGACCTCCGGTCTGCCTGCGTAACGGTCGCCGAAGGCTCTGAGGAGCCGTTCGTGGTAGTCGAGAAAGATCGGGTTGTTGTGGTCCGGGAAGACGTCGCCGCCCACACGGACGCTGTCGACCCCCTTGTCGAGAAGCCATCGGGGCGTCGATCCCTTGTAGACGCTCATGATGCGGAACGCGAGCGTCTCCCCTTTCCGCTGCGCCTGCCGGATCGTGTTGTCCACCAGCGCGAAGTTGTACCTCCCCTCGGAAGGCTCCAGCTCGTCCCACGTCCAGCGGAAATACGCGACGGTCTGGCGCGGATACTCCTCCGGCGGCGGGGAATTCCCCCATCCGAAATGGAAGTCGGCGAACCCCATGCCCGGGTTGTAGAGGACGTCGTGGATCTCGACGGGGCGATCCGTCACCATCCCGGGAGCCGGGATCGGCCCGGCCGCCGCTGCGCACGTAGCGAGGAGCAGGAATGCCGCCGGCAGAGACATCCATGCGCGGATCATGGCGCCTTCCCCAGCTCCGTTTGCGACAGGAATCCGTCGATGGCGCTTTCGACCTTCCGGAAGCACTCCAGAAACTCCTTTTCCGCCTTGCCGTACGGATCGGGGATGTTGTATCGCAGAAAGCGCTCCCCCGACCGTGAAGAACCCGCGTCGAAGAGCGGAAGCAGGAAGATCTTCGCGCCGTGTCGCGGAAAAGCCTTTCGCAGGCGGACCGCCTGTCGATGCTCCATGGCGAAAACGACATCGCTGTCCTCCACCATGCCCGCCGTGACCGGCTTCGACCGGTGACGCGTCAGATCGACCTCTAGGGTCTTCGCGACGCGAACGGCAAGATCCGGCGAAGGATTCGACACCCGCACGTCGATGCCCGCCGAACGTGACCGGACCTCGACCAATCTCCTTCGTTCCGCAACCTTCCGAAGGTATCCCTCGGCGAAAGGACTCCGGCACACATTTCCCTGGCATATGAAAAGGAACGAAGCCGCCGCCCGCGGGACGGGAGGGTTTCCGAACCATTTTCCGATACAGCGCCAGTACAGATCGGTCGATCCGGCCCTGACCCGGCGGAGAAGCCGTCGATGGAAGCCGATCATCGCCGAATCACGCGGCGGCCATTCGACGGGCGATCCTTCGCGCCTCCGGATCGTGACGCCCGAAGATTCCGGACGTACTCCTTCGCTTCGAACAGGAACGGGCCGGGGTCCCGGAAATCGAACACCTCGTGCACCACCGAGGGGCGGAAGAAATCCGTCACAAAGGCCGCCACCGCATCGCGCTTTTTCACCGTGGTGCCGGAGAGCGCGGGGTGTACGGGATCTTTCATCAAACGGAGCATCAAGTGATCGAGATCACCGAATTCCCACCGCGATTTCAAGCCGGTCCGGTACTTCGACGGACCTTCGGCCTCGTCTCCCAGCGCCAGCCGGCACAGCAGGTACGGAAAATCCACTCCCGCGCGGATCGCCAAGTTCAGGGAGCCCCAGAAGCGCGCGTTCACCTCGATCAATTTCGGCCGGTTCTCCTCGGCGTCCCATTTGAATTCGACCATCGCGACTCCGTGCCAGCCGATGGCGGATACCAGCCGGGAGGAAGTGTCCATCGCCTCTTCCGGGGGAAGGATGCTTTCGCAAAGAACGCTCACACCCCCCGAGGGAGGTTTCTCCCGGATCCTCCGGTGCGCAAACCGGGCAACCACCTCGCCATGTCGCACCAGCAGAAAGATGCCGACGCCGGGCCCCCGGATCTTCCTCTGCACAAGGCACCTCGTCCGGTCGAACGGGTCCGCCTCCAAAACCGTCCGAAGTTCGCGCGGGTCGTTCGCATACATCGCCGAGGATGCCACGTATCTCCCCGACAGTCTGGCCCGCGAATGCGCCCCCTTGACGACCAAGGGAAATCCCATCTTCACGGCCTCCGATACCAGAGCGTCCCGGCTCGCGAAGTCCGACGAGAACAACGTCGCCGGCATGGGGACCTCCAACCGCTTCGCCTGCCGGAACAGGTTCTCCTTGTCGGAAAGCGCGTCGTACCGGGCATGGTCCGAAAACGGAATCCGCACGTTTTCCGGGAAGCGTTCACGATGCAGCAGGATCTCGTTCACGGTCACATCGGTCATCGGCAGCAGGATGGGCAGGACGTATTTCCCGGCCACCTCCAGCACCGTTTCCAGAAACGCTTGGGGATCGGAACCCGGCGACGGGTAGGAGAAACTTGTCTTGCAGTACCGCGATGAAGACGCCAAGGACCTCGCCCTCTCGGCGCCGACTATTACGTCGATTCCTCTCTTCCCCAGGGACCGGGTTGCCGCAAGGGCCGACCGTTGGTTGCCATCAAGGATTATAACGGAAGGCTTATGGATGATTTATCTCCTTATAAAATCCTATTTGTTTTAAGCCAAGTTACCGTTGAATTTATCCCTTCCTGAACCGTCGTTACAGGTCCATATTCCAGCAACTCTTTCGCCTTGCTGTTTGTAAAGATTGCATCCCTGCCGTACATTTCCAGTTCTTCCGGCGAAGGAACCGTTTTTAGCATGCTTTCCGTTCCCTTCATCAGCGTCTTTGCAGCGTCAAACGTGTCGGCAAGTTTTTTTGCCTCTGTCATGAAATGATCTTTTACGATCCTTCCGATCGTCCTCACAGGCTGCATACCCAGTGCCTGAATCCTTGCCTGGTTGTAACTTAAATGTTTTAATGATGGAAGGCCCATCGAATCGTTAAATTTATTGAAATATTCGTTCCAAGTTATGACATCGGAACCGTTTATGTTGTATGCCTGTCCCACCGCATTCTCATGGTCCAGCATAAGGATGATGGCCCTTGCAAGATCATCGACATAGATCAGATTACATTTCCCATCGCCTATTTTTTCATAGGTCATGCCATTTCCGGCAATGAACATTTTCGCGAAACGGACCGACCAACTGTTGCTGAACGGCCCATAAACAATGGCGGGTCTGACGATCGTTACGGGCGTCCCTGCATAGATGTAGTTCCAACATATTTTCTCCGCTTCGATTTTTGTTCTATTGTAATCATTCCCAGTATATTTAAAAGGCGTATTTTCATCGATGTAGCCGGATACAGAGCCGTAGATTTCTGCAGTGCTAAGATGGACAAATCGCTTCAATGATTTTTTTGATGCTATTTTAAGAAGATTTTCTGTCCCTTTAACGTTTATTTCTCCAGGACCCTTGGCGCAATGGATGATATAGTCCACTCCATCCAATGCATTTTCAATTTCATTTTCATTCATAAGGTCCATTTTAGCGATTTCTACAGGGAATCTACCCAGTCTGGCCGCGTTTGACCACTGTCGTATGCCTGCTCTCAATTCTTTTTCTTTCGACAGGTGGAGCATCTCAACGATACGCCCGCCGATAAACCCGGTAGCCCCGGTTACCAAAACTTTGCCGTTGGAAGTGGATTTCAAAGGAATGCTGTCGTAATAAGGGTTCTCTAATCGTTTTCGATGCTGGTAACATTCTTCGATAAATTCTATTGAATCCAATACATCCTTTCCTGAGACGAGCGGTTTTTCCATTCCAAGAACCACATTGAGGAAGTTATCAACTATCGGCAATACAAATTCCGGATATGTTTTTGCCTTGGTTTTAAGTTTATGTTTATTTGTTTTTCCGGAAGCCGAGACTACCGTTATGTTAGTCCAATCAATGATCGACCCTTCTATTGCCCCCTTCTCGCCAATGATCTGATATTTATTATCAAGATCGCAAAGCCTGTTTAGGAAAACATCAACATCCACCCCGTTAACCATTGCCTTGACCGATGCGACCGACTCCGGGCCACCAAATGAATCATCTGAATATTCCACATTTTCGGCTTTTCCTCCCATCCACCAGCATATCAAATCGAGAATATGCGAACCCAAGTCGGTCAATATGCCTTTGTTCGATACCCTCGGATC
>JAJZRM010000209.1 GCA_021802685.1 Deltaproteobacteria bacterium
GGGGGAGCCGGGAGAGGATGGCGAATACCCGGAGGGGAGCCTCTACCGGAAGGTGGCGGATCGCCTCGAGGGGCTGCGCAAGGCCGTGAAGGAGCCCGAAAAGGAGGGCGGGTCAACGGCTCCTTCCGGGGGGTGAGGCCCCGGCCAGCGTGACCCCCGCCAGGATCAGGACGATCCCGGCCAGGTGGAAATATCGGAACGCCTCCCCCAGGAGGAGCACCGCCAGCAGCGACCCGAAGGCAGGCATCAGGTGGAGGAACGCTCCCGCGCGGTTCGCGCCCAGTTCCCCCACCGCCTGGTTCCAGAACACGTACGCCGCCACCGACGGGAGCAGCGCGAGGTAGAGCAGGCTTGCGATCGTCGCGCCGTCCGCGGCGATCCGCGCTCCCCGGGAGATCTCCCACGCATACAGGGGACCCAGGCAACCCACGCCGACCGCCACGAGGGTGCAGAGGAACGCGAGCGGATGGACCCCCTCGGGCCGCCGTTTCAGCAATATCGTGTAGAAGGCCCAGCAGATCACCGCCGCCAGCACCCACATGTCTCCCCGGTTGAACGACAGGGAAAGGAGCGATGAAAAGGAACCGCGGCAGACGATCGTGAACACTCCGAGGAGGGAAACGGCGATCCCCGCGCATTGGCGGGAATCCGCCGTCTGCCCGCGGAGTGCGAAGGAGATCGCCAGGATGAAGGCGGGGCACGCGGAGTTCAGCAGGATCGCGTTCGTGGCGGTCGTCTCGTGGAGCCCGATGTACACCAAGGTGTTGAAAGAGCCGATCCCCAGGATCCCGAGCGGGATCACCGTTTTCCACGACCGGCGGATCAGCGGCCACTGTTCCTTGAGGCGCGGATACGACAGGGGGAGGAGCACCGCGAGCGCCCCGGCCCAACGCCAGAAGGCCATCCCGATCGGCGGGATGTGCGCGCTGACGGCCCGGCCGAGGACGAAGTTCCCCGACCAGAACAGGGCGGCCAGCGCGAGAAGCGCGTACGGATGGGCGGGTACGTGACGGACTTGCACGATGCGGCCCGTACCCGCGGGATTACTTGCGGAACGCTCGAGACGGCGCGGCGATCTCCCGGTGCCCGCTTCGGCGGCCGCCGGTCCCGGCGGTCGGCCGCGCCTCGTCTCCCGCATGGCGGGAAGCGCGGGAAGGGGGCGATCCGGACGATGCGGGACGGACCGTGGAGAGGAAGGAGGCGTCCACGGTGATCATGTACGGCCGGGGACGGGGCACGGGACGTCCTCGTTCGAGGGAGGTCGGGGGACCCGCCTTCGCCGGCGAGGCGAACGGGTGTTCCGGCACGACCGTCAGGTGTTTCTGGATCAACCGTTCGATCTCCGCCAGCAACGGACGCTCCTCGAAGCTGCAGAAGGAAATGGCGATCCCGGAGAGGCCCGCCCTCCCGGTGCGCCCGATGCGGTGAACGTACGCTTCCGGTTCGTTCGGGAAGTCGTAGTTGACCACGTGGGACAGCTCGACGATGTCGAGCCCCCGGGCGGCGATGTCCGTCGCCACCAGGACCCGGATCGTCCCTTTCTTGAAGGCCGAGAGGGCCCGTTCCCGCGCCCCCTGGGACTTGTCGCCGTGGATGGCCTCCGTCCGGATGTCCGCCCGGCTCAGGATGCGCTCCACCCGGTCGGCGCCGTGGCGCGTCCGGGTGAACACCAGGGCGTTCTTGATCGTGTCATCGGACAGCAGGTGCTTCAGCAGATGCGCCTTTTCCGCTTTTTCGACGTAGTAAAGGAAATGCTCGACGGCCTCCGCCGGGGCGGATACGGCGGCCACGGCGACGCGCACCGGGTCGCGAAGGATCGTGTCCGCCAGCCGGACGATATCGAAGGGCATGGTGGCGGAAAACATCAGCGTCTGGCGCCTCGCCGGGAGTTTCTCGATCACCCGGCGAATGTCCGGGATGAATCCCATGTCCAGCATCCGGTCCGCCTCGTCGAGGACGAAGATCTCCACGACGGACAGGTCGATGATCTTCTGGTTCATGAGGTCGAGGAGCCGTCCCGGCGTGGCGATAAGGATGTCCACCCCCTTGCGGAGCGCCTGCTCCTGGGGCCGCTGGCTCACGCCGCCGTAGACGGTCGTGTGGCGAAGGCCGGTGTGGGCGGCGTACGACGCGAAACTGTCGCCGATCTGCAAGGCCAGCTCCCTCGTGGGCGTGAGCACCAGGGAGCGGACGGGGCGCCTGCCCCGTTTCGACTTTCCGTCTCCGGAAAGGCGCTGGAGGATCGGCAGCGCGAACGCCGCCGTCTTTCCCGTGCCCGTCTGGGCGGACCCCATGATGTCCCTGCCTTCCAGGACGTGGGGGATCGCCTTCTCTTGTATGGGGGTGGGAGTGGTGTAATTCATCGCCTGCACGGCCCGGAGGATCTCCGGGGAAAGACCGAACTGTCGAAACGGCATACGCTTGTCTGTTCTCCTTAGGTTGCTGGATGGATGATGGTTGGCGGACGAAGAACGTTTCGGTCGTGAATCGTTTGTGGGAACCGGAGATCCTGGGGGGATGGGTAACCACGGGTACGCAAATCGGCTACAAACTACCACACCGGGCACCGAGATGGCAAGCGGTCAAGTCTCCCGTCCCGTCAGCTCCGAAGGGTCGACGATCCTTCGGTCCCCGGCGAGCAGCCAATCGAGCGTGCCGCGAAGCCGGCTCCCGGCATCGGGAAGGACGACGGCGGCGACGGCGCCTTTGGGCATCGCGTACCCTTTCGGCAGCGAGAGCAGCTGCGAGACGACACGGCCGAGGTCCGGCTCGTGGCCCACGAGGGCGATTTCCGTTTCTCCCGGGAAAGAATCGAGGACCGCGTTCAGACCTTCCAGGTCGAACCCTGGCCCCAGGCGCGCCGCCGCGATCACCTCGCCTTCGTATCCGGTCCGCTCGGCGAGGATGTCGGCGGTCTGCAACGCGCGGGCGAGGGGGCTGGAGAGGAACACCTTCGGCAGAAACCGTTCGCCCGTCAACCGCCTGGCGGTTTCCCGGACCGAGAGGCGTCCCCGCGCGGTGAGGTGCCGGGCGGCGTCCGGGGCATCGCCGGCGCGATCGACCGCCTCGGCATGGCGGATCAGGTAGACTTTCATCGTCACCGGCCTTCCGCCTCGAGGAACCGCTCCGCCTGGATCGCGGCCCGGCAACCGGTCCCGGCGGCGGTGACGGCCTGCCGGTACACCTTGTCGTGCACGTCCCCGGCGGCGAACACCCCCTCGACGCTCGTGCGGGCCCATCCGTGCAGGACGATGTAACCGTCATCCAGTTCGATCTGTCCCTCGAAAACCTTCGTGTTCGGGTCGTGCCCGATGGCGACGAAGACCCCGTCCAGATTCCGCGTCGTTTCCGTGCCGTCCTTCGTGTTCCTGAGGAGAACTCCCCTCACCTCGTTCTTCTCGGGATCGAAGATGTCCGCCACGACGGTGTCGAGTACGAACTCGATTTTCGGATTCTTGCGCGCCCGGTCCACCAGGATCTTCGATGCGCGGAACTGGCCTCGCCGGTGGATCAGGAGGACCTTCGAGGCGAAGCGCGTGAGGAAGATCGCTTCCTCCATGGCCGTGTCCCCGCCTCCGACGACCGCGACCTCGCGGTTCCGGAAGAACGCCCCGTCGCATGTGGCGCAGGTGGAAACCCCGCGGCCCATCAATTTCCTCTCCGATTCCAGCCCCAGGGTCCGCGCCGAGGCGCCCGTGGCGACGATCAGCGTGCGGGAACGGTATTCGTTCTCCTCGGTCCTGACCGCGAAGGGGCGGTTCGAGAGGTCCACGGAGACGACCGTTTCGGTCTTGTACTCCGCGCCGAACCGTTCCGCCTGTTTCCGCATGAGCTCCACGAGCTCCGGTCCCTGGACCCCGTCCGGGAAGCCGGGATAGTTTTCCACATCGGTGGTGAGGGTGAGCTGCCCCCCGGGTTCCCGGCCTTCCAGGACCAGCGGGGAAAGGTTGGCGCGCGCGGTGTAGATCGCGGCGGTGGAGCCGGCGCAGCCGGACCCCAGGATGATCACGTCCCGGACCATGGTGTTCCTCCCGATTCATTCTTAGTGGTTCAATTCATAATTACGGTAGCATTCGAGCGCCGCTGCATCCGCCCCAGCTTCGTTGCGTTCCTTGCGGCGTACTTCAAAGTACGCCTCAGTCGCGCGCCTTGCCGGATGCGGCGCATCGACGCTCTCGGTGCGTTACCGTAATTATGAACTGAACCACTAAGTCACGAAAGGCGGGGACGGTTCTATCTTCCATCCCATTAATATGTGAGAATATATCCCAATAACTACGTCTTACCAAATCGAAATCGTGAAGGAGGCGCGAAAAGAATGCCCAAGCAGAAAACGTCGCCGGAGCTGCTCGACCTGTTGAACCAGGCCATCGCGCGGGAGATCCAGGTTTCCGTCCAGTACATGTGGCAGCACGTTCTCTGGAAGGGAGTGCGGGCGTACGCGGTCAAGGACGCGTTCAAGAAGATCGCGATCCAGGAGATGAAGCATGCGGAGGCGATCGCGGAGCGGTTGAATTACCTCGGAGGAACTCCCACCACCAAGCCCACCCCGATCTTCATCGGCTCGACCCTGGAGGAGATGCTGTCCACCGACCTGAAGGACGAAGAGGGCGCGATCGTCATGTACCGGAAGATCATCGCCGCCGCGGTGAAGCTGGGGGATGAAACCACCGCCCAGATGTTCCGGGACATCCTCAAGGAAGAGGAAGAACATCACGACGTCTTCGGCTCGCTCCTCGAAAAAGAGTAACGGCGGAAACGGCGCCGTCGCGGCAAGGATCTCCGGTTCCCTGCTGCGCTGGTTCCGAAAAGCCGCCAGGAAGATGGAATGGCGCGACACCCGGGACCCGTACCGGATCTGGCTATCGGAGATCATGCTCCAGCAGACCCGGGTGGAAACGGCCGCTCCCTACTACAGGAAATTCCTGTCGCGCTTTCCCGGCGTGGAATCCCTCGCCGCCGCGCCGATGGACGCCGTCCTTTCCGCATGGGAAGGGTTGGGATATTACGCCCGCGCGAGGAACTTCCATCGTGCCGCGCGGATCGTCCTGGAGCGGTTCGGGGGACAGGTCCCCTCCACCGTGGAGGAGCTCATGGGACTCCCCGGCATCGGCCGGTCGACGGCCGGGGCCATCGCCGCCATCGCCTTCGGACGGGACGAACCGATCCTCGACGCCAATGTCCGCCGGGTCGCCGCCCGCCTGTTCGCGGTGAGAGGGAGCTTGCGCGCGGCCGCCGCGGAGAAAAGCCTGTGGGACCTCTCCGCCCGCCTGGTGCGAAGAGGGAGAGGGAGGGAAACCGCTCTCGCCTTGATGGACCTGGGCGCCGTCGTGTGCCTCCCCAAAGGGCCGCGATGCGGGTCGTGCCCGGTGCGGGCATTCTGCGCGGCCTTCCGGGCCGGCATCCAGGGGGAGATCCCCCCGCGGACCTCCCGGAGGACCCTCCCGCGCCACGACATCGTCGCGGCGCTGATCCGCCGCGAGGGGGGAAGATATTTCCTCCAACGCAGGCCCATGGAAGGGTTGCTCGGGGGATT
>JAJZRM010000002.1 GCA_021802685.1 Deltaproteobacteria bacterium
GGAATCGAACCCGCGACCAACAGCTTGGAAGGCTGTGACTCTGCCAACTGAGTTACGCCCGCACGTTCCGTAAACATGTAATTTTACCTAAATAACGCGAGCAGTCAAGCGGTTTTACACAAGAATTCGCTCGGGTCGTCACTTCAGCGACAAGAAAGCAACAGCAAAAGATGGTGGAGGGGGGAGGATTCGGCTACTTCGCCTCCGCCGTCCAGGCTCCGGCTGCGTAGCCTCCCCTCGGCCGCCTGGCGCGCGCGTCCTTGCGCGCTTTCCCTCCTACTCGTCGGCGGCGTCCTCGCTTCGAATCCCGTCGACGGGCTATCCATCTGCAACGAAAAAACAAAAGATGGTGGAGGGGGGAGGATTCGAACCTCCGTAGGCGCTGCCAGCAGATTTACAGTCTGCCCCCTTTGGCCGCTCGGGTACCCCTCCACGAGTGCGCGTTGGAGCCGACGAAGGGAGTTGAACCCCCAACCATCTGATTACAAATCAGACGCTCTACCGTTGAGCTACGTCGGCGCAACGGGACCGTCGATCGTCCCGAAACTTGAGATTTGATCCCAATCGCCTGAAGAAGTCAACGGCTTTTTGATGGCTTTCCGAGGGAAAAAGCGATGATGCCCGCCGCGACGGAGACGTTCAACGAATCCACACCCGGGGCCATGGCGATCCGAACCGCGCCGTCGCACTTTTCGCGCGCCAGGCGCCGGATCCCCTTTTCCTCGCTGCCGAGGACGACCGCCGTCCGCTTCGCCGGGCGGAATCCCGAAAGGTCGTCCCCCGCCTGCCCTTCCGCCGCGTAAAGCCAGAAGCCGGATTCCTGGAGCCGTTCGATCGCCCGGACGAGGTTCGTCACCTGGACGACGGGCACATGCGCGGCCGCGCCGGCGGAGGAGCGGAAAACCGCGCCCGTCACCGGGCAGGACCGGTCCGCGGGAATCACCACGCCGTCGAAGGAAAAGGCCCGCGCGCTCCGCAGGATGCCGCCCAGGTTCTGCGGATCGGTGACGCCGTCCAACAGGAACGCCCGCGCCGTTTCCGGCAGGGCCGGGATCCAATCTTCGAGGCCGGCGTACCGGAACTCCGCGATCTCCGCCGCGACCCCTCCGCCTTCCCGCTCCCCCGTCCGGCGCTCCCACTCCTCGCGGGAACAGGAAAGGCAAGGCAGGGACAACCCTTTCGCCGTCCGTTCGATCCGCGAGCGGATCTCGGCCGCCACGGCGTCGGACAGGAGCACTTTCCTCGCGGCTTGCGTCTTCGAGGCGAGAAGCTCCTCGACGGGGTGCCTTCCGGTCACCCACAGGGCGGGACTCATTCTCCCCCACCGCCCGCCGACCCCAGCCGCATCGCCTCGGAGAAGTCCCGCGCGGCCTTCGCGGGATCCGCGGCCTGGGTGATGGGGCGGCCCACCACGATGAAATCCGCGCCGCGGCGAACCGCGTCCGAGGGGGTCACGACGCGCTTCTGGTCCCCCATGTCCCCGCCGGGCAACCGCACGCCCGGCGTGACCAGCACGACCTCCTTCCCCAGACGCGCGCGCACGGACGCGACCTCTTTCGCAGAGCAGACGATCCCGCCCGCGCCCGAAGCGGCTGCAAGGTCCGCGAGGCGCAGCACCGCGTCCGCCGCCCCCAGGGAGAACCCGACGTCGGACAGGTCCGTGTCGTCCAGACTCGTCAATACCGTCACGGCGAGGATCGTCGTCCCGGTGCCCGCGGCCGCGGCGGCCGCCGCGGCGAGCATCGCCCGGCCGCCCGAAGCGTGCACGGTGGCGAACCGCACCCCGAGGGCGGCGGCGGAACGGACCGCCCCCGCGACGGTGTTGGGGATGTCGTGGAATTTCAGGTCCAGGAAGACCCCGTATCCTTCCGCCCGGATGCGCCGGACCAGGTCCGGGCCGCCCCGTGGGAAAAGTTCCATCCCGACCTTGAACAGCCCGACCTCTCCGGACAGCGACCGGACGATTTCCATGGCCGCCTCGGGGGAATCGGTGTCGAGAGCCACGATGATCCGGTCCTTCATGCGGCGCACTCCGCCTTCTTCCGGGCCACCATCGCGAGGACCGATTCCGCCAGGTCCGAAAGTCCGACCCGGACCGTTTCCCCCGATTTCCGGTCGCGGAGCTCCCCGAACCCGGCGGCGACGTTTTTCTCCCCCAGGGTGACGCGCACGGGGATCCCCACGAGGTCGGCGTCCTTGAACTTGATCCCCGGACGCTCCTCCCGGTCGTCCAGCAGCACTTCCACGCCGCGCGCGTCGAGATCCGACGACAGTCGTTCCGCCGCGCCCGCCACGTCGGCGTTTTTCACGTTCACCGGGATGACGGCCACCTCGAACGGCGCGATGGAGATCGGCCATACGATCCCGTCGCCGTCGTGGTTCTGCTCGATCGCCGCGGCGGCCGTCCTGCCGACACCGATCCCGTAGCAACCCATCGCGATGACCTGCTCCCTCCCGTCGGCGTCGAGGCAGACCGCCCGCATCGCCTCGCTGTACTTCGTCCCCAGCCGGAAGACGTGCCCCACTTCGATCCCGCGGGAAAACCGCAGCTCCCCGCCGCACCGGGGGCACGGATCCCCCGCGCTCACCACCCGGAGGTCGGCGTACCCTTCCGGCGAGAAATCCCTCCCGGGAACCACGTCCACCAAGTGGGCGTCCTTCTCGTTGGCGCCGGTGGCTCCGGACGAGATCGCCTGGACGGAGCGGTCCGCGATCGTCCGCACGGAGAGTCCGACCGGCCCGGCGAAACCCGAGGGCGCCCCCGTGACCGCGCGCACCCGCGCCTCGTCGGCCAGGCGCACCCATTCGGCGCCGAGGTGGTTCCTCACCTTGATCTCGTTGACCTCGAATTTCCCGGAGACCAGCACGGCCACGTCTCCGGCGGAGGTTTCGAACAGGAGCGTCTTGATCAGCGTCCCGGGATCGATCCCCAGGAAGGACGATACCTCTTCGATGGTCCGCCTTCCGGGGGTGGCCACTTTCCGCGCGGGACCGGCGCCGTTCGAACCGGCGGTCCCCGCCGTGGGGGGAAGGCACTCCGCCTTTTCGACGTTCGCCCCGTGATCGCAGGAGGCGCATGAAACGATCGCGTCCTCTCCGGAATCGGCGATCACCATGAATTCATGGGAACTCGACCCGCCGATGTTCCCCGTGTCCGCCTCCACCGCCCGGAAGTCCAGCCCCATCCTCTTGAAGATGCGGCAGTACGCCTCGTACATCTTCCGGTACGACTCCTTCGCCCCTTCCTCGCCCATGTCGAAGGAGTAGGCGTCCTTCATGAAGAACTCGCGGCCGCGCATCAGGCCGAACCGCGGCCGGATCTCGTCGCGGAACTTGTCCTGGATCTGGTACAGGTTCATCGGAAGCTGCCGGTACGACCGCACCTCCCGCCGGATGAGGTCGGTGACCACCTCCTCGTGGGTGGGTCCCAGGCAGAACTCCCTGTCCGCGCGGTCCTTGAACCGCAGCAGTTCCTTCCCGTAGGCGTCCCACCGCCCGCTCTCCTTCCACAATTCGGACGGGACCACCGAAGGCATCAGAACCTCCTGGGCGCCGGCGCGGTCCATCTCTTCCCGCAGGATCCGTTCCACCTTCCGCAGGACCTTCAAGCCCGCCGGCAGGTAGTTGTAGATCCCGGAGGCGACCTTCCGGATCAGCCCGGCGCGCAGCATCAGCCGGTGGCTGACCACCTCCGCGTCGGACGGCGTTTCCTTGGTGGTGGGCATCAGGAATCGGGTGTACCGGATCACTTGAGCCGCTCCTTTTTTTCGCCGGCCAGCCGCCGCGCCAGGCGGACGACTTCGGCGACGATGAATTTCTCCTTCACCTTCTTGACGATTTCGCCCTTCACGAAAATCAGCCCCTCGCCCTTCCCCCCGGCGACGCCCACGTCGGCTTCCCGGGCTTCCCCGGGGCCGTTGACGGCGCACCCCATCACGGCGACAGCAAGCGGTTCGCGCAGGCCGGAGAGGCGCCGCTCGACCTCGGCCGCGATCCCCACGACGTCGATGGAAACTCTGCCGCAGGTCGGACAGGATACGAAATCCGGCCCCCGGCGCCGCAGGTCCAGCGATTTCAGGATCTGCCATCCGACGCGGACCTCCTCCTCCGGCGGGCCGGTGAGGGAGACTCTCAGCGTGTCGCCGATCCCCTCCGCGAGCAGCGCGCCGATTCCCACGGACGATTTCACCGTGCCGGAGAAAAGCGTCCCCGCCTCCGTGATCCCGATGTGCAGCGGGTAGTCGAACCGGCGGGAAAACAGGCGGTACGCGTCGATCGTCGTGACGACCCCGGACGCCTTCAAGGAGAATTTCAGGGCGGAAAAGCGCGCCTTTTCACAGATTTTCAGGTACCGGGCGGCGCTCGCGACGAGCGCGGCGGCGGTCGGCCCGCCGTGCTTTTCCAGGAGATCCTTCTCCAGGGAACCGGAATTCACTCCGATGCGGACGGCGATCCGGTTCGCCCGGGCCGCCCGCAACACTTCGATCGTCCTCTTCTCTCCGCCGATGTTCCCCGGGTTGATCCGCAGGGCGTCCGCCCCGGAGTCCGCGCAGGCGATCGCCAGCCGGTGATCGAAGTGGATGTCGGCGATGACCGGGATGGGGGACCCCGCCCGGATCTTCCCGAACGCCGCGGCCGCCGCCCCGTCGGGGACGGCGACGCGGACGATGTCGCACCCCTCCCGGGCGACCGACCGGATCTGCGCGAGGGTGGCTCGGACGTCTCGGGTATCCGTATTCGTCATGCTCTGGACGGAAACGGGTGCGCCCCCGCCCACGGGCACGCCGCCGACGCGGATGCGCCGGGTCTTCCTGCGTTCCTTCATGGCTTGGATTACTATACCCGAATCCTTACGGCAATGCGGTTTCCTCCCATTGCACGATCCGGCCCCTGGCCGCGCGGACAGGGTATCGGATCACCGACCGGACACGGTACCTCATGCCGGGCGCCTCATCGATCCCCCCCTCGGAAAGAACCTCGTACTCTTCGAAGGCATCGGCGGCGGACGGTCCCGGAGAATCCGGGATGCCGGATTTCCGGGACGTCACCGCGTACTTCCCGGTCAAGTTTCGCGTCAATGGGATGCGGCGTATATACGGGGCCCCGTCCGATACGACTTCGGGAAGACGTGCGATCGCGGCGTGCGCGCCGGCCTTCGCCATGTTTCTCGCCATCGCTTCCAGTTCGGGTTTCCGGAGGCTTTGGCCGACGGGGAGGGGCAGGGAAACGACGAATATGCCGATCGCGCAGAGCAGGACGAGGAGAAGCATCGCGAATACGATGGCGCTCCCTCTGGAACCGGTCATTCGATCAGTATCCGACGTCGGCGAGTTGCGTCACGAGCACGGTGTGGCGCCAAAGCCTCTCGCCCTGCCGCCAGCAACAAAAGACCGTGACCGTTTTCAGGTTCGGGAGATCCGGATCCGCCGCAACGTGCCATAAACGGTAATACACGGTCCCCTGGACCAGGACGGAGTCCCCCGCCGCCGCCGGGAGCCGGGAAAACACCGGAACGATGCCGTCCCGCGTCTGCTCGAAACCGTCGGCGGAAGACGAACGGATGGATTCCCATGGGATCCGCTGGAAACGGTCGATGGCGTCCTGAGCCAGATCGATCGCCGCGCGTGTCCTGGATGACGTCAAAGGATTTTTCGCGACGAGGGCGGTTACCTGCAACATCGGGAGCAGGAGGAGGCCCGTCGAGAGGAGCAGCAAGGCGACGAAGACCTCCAGGAGGGAAGATCCCCGGCGGGTGTTATCTTGCGTCGGAGGGGGACTGTTCCGCAATCGTCACCGTGAAGCGCGCCGTCGCCTCTCCATCGGCTCCATCGGCTACAACGACGGTAAATGGGATCCTGCCGATCGTCCCGGGGGATGTCACCCACCGAACGACACCATTGTTTCGATCGATGCGCATGCCGGCCGGCGCGTCTTTCAAGGAATACGTCAGCGGGTCGCCGTCGGCGTCGGACGCACGGACATGAAGCGTGGCGACGTTTTCGTCGAACTGGAACCGGTCATGCCCCTCGATGAGCGGAGGGGTGTTCCGGATCACCCGGGTCAGCGTGCCGGGTCTCCCCGAGACTTTTCCATCCGACGGCGTGATGGTCACAACGATATTGTCGCCCCGTTTGACCGGCAACGGCAAGCGGTTCCCATTGCCCGCGGGCTGGCCGTTCTTCTGCCAGGCGACCTCGACCTGGACCGGATCGCCGTCGGCATCGAATACTTCCGATTCCACTCCAAGGGTGTTTCCCGGACTGCCGTCCCCGCCTACAAACCATACGCTGCGGATTTCGGGAGGACTGTTTTCCGCCGGGCGCGGGGCGGCGGGAACTGCCCCCCCGGCAGCGGCCTCACGCGCCGGAACCGCGTAATCCCCGCTCTGCGGCTGCGCACCGCCTGCCGGCCGGGAAACGGGCGCCCCTTCCTTTCGGTCCGCGGAACATGCGGCCGCAAGCAGGAATACGGCGAGAGCGTAGAGGTATCGACGCACCGGCATCGTCCTCAATACTGGTACAGGATGGAGAGCTTCGATCGTTCGGTCGGGTTCGTCTGGTGCTGGGAGAGCACCTCGATCGTGTACAGGTACGGCACGCTTACCACGGTAACCTCTCCGGAACCCGAATTTACGACGCCCGTCTTGAGCAACCCCTCGTCCGCACCGGAGTTCCCGTCGACCGTATCCACGACCTTCGAGTACACCCGGTACATCCCCAGGTCGATCCGCATATCGTACGTCGTGTTGACGCCGGGATCGATCGTCATCGTGTTGTCCAGGGCCACCCACGTCGCCGTGGGACCGGCCAGCTTGGGCACGAGGGACGCGTTCAGCAACTGGTTCGTGAACGGCGTGGTCGGGTTTCCCCGGCTGGAGATCAACTGGAACATCGCCTCCATCCCGCCCTGGCCCGCCTCGACGGCCGTCCGGAACCGTTTCTGCTGACCGGAGACGTAAGACCCGCGGCCGACCATGATCAACATGGCGAGCGTCATGGCGAGGGAGATCGCCGCGAGGATGAGAACGAAAACCATCGCGAACCCTTTTTCGTTCCGCAGTGTATTCATGTCATTGCGCCAGGCTCATCGGTTTGACCGCCATAGTGTATACCTTCCAGCGGTAATTCCTGCTCCCGCTCACGTCGAAGCTGCGCCCAACGGTGTTGTCCGGACCCACCTGGATCGACGTGGAGGGGTACTGGAAGCTGTCGTCCCGCTGGCCTTCCTGCGCCAGAATAAATACGTGAACCTCCACCAGCCGGTCGCGGATGTCCGCCGCCGCCGTCGCGCCCGCCGGGAACAGCGATGCGAGGTCCGGCGTCCAGACGTCCACGATTCCATCCGCGTTGTTGTCGAGCCCGTAGGCGACCTGCAGGTCGGCGACACAGTCCAGCAGGGGGAGGAGGTCCGGCGTGGAACCGGTCGCATCGTGCGAGACGATGGCCTTCACCAGGACCCCGGTCCCCGGCGCGCATTTCCGCGGAACGGACGCGCTGTCGATATAGTAGTCCGCGCGGTTGAACGGCCGGAAGGGCGGCGCGCCGCCGATCCCGTACACGATGTTGGCCGAGAACGGCTCGGTGGGAACGAACCCCCCCGTGTTGTTGTCCTGGGTGTAGTACGTTCCCGCCGATTGGACGAGGGACCTTCGGTTGGCCGCCGTGCCGCCCACCGTGAGCACGATGACGTAATCGTTGTTGCCGAGGTTCTCCGCCGCAGGCGTCCAGATCCGCTTGGTTCCGTCCTGGACGAGCGTGGTCCACTTCCCGGCGGCGCTGTCCATGCCGACTCTCGCCGACTTGATCACGAGGTAATCGGAATTGTTGACCGTGAACGCCGCGCAATCGATGCCGACCACCGCCCTGGGGGCGTTCGGAGTGTCGTTCAGCGCCAGGAGGGCGGCCGAACCGATGGTCCTTTCGGTGAAAGCCGCCAGGGGGGCGGGGTTCCACGGGAGCCCGAAACCGAGGCCCTCCAGGTCCCTGCGGAGGATCTCCAGCCCCAGGATCCCTTCCAGGTTCGTCTCGGTGATCTTCGTCTCCACCTTGTACTGCCGCACCGAAATGATGAAGAAATTGATCGCGGCGAAGAGCACCAGCATTACGATCGCCAGCGCGATCGTCAGCTCCAGGATGGTGAAAGCATCCTCCCTGCGTCTCATCTCGACCTCACGATCGTGAGAACCTGGTGATTGTATGTTTTCACCTGGCCGTTTTCCAGGCGGGTCCAGCGGACGTCGACGGTCACCTGCCGGTTCCCGAAATCGAGCGGCGCGACCGTCCGGACGACCGTGAAATCCTTGTCCCGTCCGCGGATCCTCCGGGACACGAGTGTATTGTCGCTCGCCAGGGACGCGATAGGGGTGTTCCGCACCTCCTGCATCTCCATTTCCGCGACGCTCACGGCCTCGTCCCGCTCCGTGTTCTTGATGTTCTGGTCGAGCACGAGCAGCCCCCCGCTGCTCATCCCCAGGAAGACGATGAAGACGATCGCGAGGGATACGAGAACCTCGATGAGGGTCATCCCGCCGTTATTTTTCAACGCAGTTCCCCCCGTTGAATTGCCCCATCTTGATCCTCGTCGGCACGATCGTGATGCAGTCGTAATCCGCCTGCGCGGTCGATGAGAGCCGAATATACCCTGCGGAGGAAGCGATCCCGTTCCGATTGAATTCGAACGAGGCCACGCCTCCCGCCACCGGAAGGTTGGTGGCGACCGCGTGCGTCATGACGGCGTTCGCGATCTGGCTGTCTACCGCATTGTCGAACGCGCCGTTGCCGTCGGGCGGCGTGTTCGTGTCGTCGTACGTCGCGTACACGTTCCCGCCGACGCTCAACCGGACAAAATGGACCCGGTTCCGTTGCACGGCGCGCCCGCGGGCTTCCATCAGGTCGGCGTAGAGCTGCTTCGTCTCCGCCTCCACCCTGTACTTTTCGTTCATCCCCTGGAACGTGCTGACGGACATCACGAGGAGGATCCCCAGTATCGCGAGCGCAATCAGGATCTCCACCAGGGTGAAGCCCCCGCGCGCCAACGCTTTATCCGTGCCTAGTGTACCGTCTCGCAAATATCTTGACGCATCGAGAGCGTCGATGCGCCGCGCCGGCAAGGCGCGTAAGTGAAGGCGTACCGGGAGAGTACGGCGAACTTGCGCAACGAAGATGGAGCGGATGCAGCGGCGCTCGAATGCCAAGATATTTGCGAGACGGTGCACTAGCATGACCGGTCACCGCTCGAACATGTGCATGATCCGCTTGACCGGAGGGGGCTGCGACAGCAGCGACAACCCTTGCGCGGTGGGCGGAACGCCTTCGAGGGCGCCGGTCCTCCGGCCGCCCTTGTGCAAATCGCCCCCTCCCTGGAAAGCGGTGGAGAGGTCGAGCTGCTCCACGCTGGCCGTCGAGACCTGGACCAGGGCCTTCCCTTTCATCACCGCGGCGGAAGGTGCGCCCCCCGTATTGTACCGGAGCGCCCATAGGAAGCTCTTCCCGCCGAGGGCGCATTCATCCGCGTACGGCTTGTACGTGGTAAAGAAGACCACACCGGAAGTGGTCGCCAGCGGATCGGTGATGACCCGCTCCGTCCGATAAGGCCGCGTGACGTTGTCGTACGTATAATAGGTCGACGTCGTCCCGATCGTAGAAGAGGGATCCAGGTCGATGAACCATCCCTTGAACCCCGCGGAATTCGCTGTAGATTCCGTCGGGATGTTGGCGATGTTCGTGACGTTCGGGAAGGTCGGATCCGAAGTCGAGAAAGTGACCGACGAGGTGCAGGCCGGGTTGATCGTGTTGTTGCTGGTGAAGCACGGGTCTTTCAGGCCGAACAGCCGGCGCTGCTCCGTCGCGTCGTCGATTTCCGGGGAGGTGTCGTTTCCGGAGGGCGGGTTCTCGAAGAAGTAGCGTCCCGTCCCGAAAAACAGCCAGTTCGTGCTGTAGTTCTTGTTCTGGAGCCGCGCCACGGCGGAGGTGACCGGCCCGATCCCGTCAATGACTTGGCTGAATTCCCATCCGCCGGTACCGGCCGGGGTGACGTTTTTCGTCTGGATCCGTCCCACGCCTCCGTCGGTCCAGGTGTATGATGGGCTCGATCCCGCCCGTTTCACATATCCGACATAGATGGCGTCATCCTGGTAGTCGAGGTCGAAATCCGCCACGCTGTTGATCATCGACCCCGCAAATGCGTATGCGATCCCCGTGTCGATCGTCTGGACCACCGCTCCCGTCCTCAGGTCCAGGATGAAGAAGCGCAGGTTCTGGTTCGAGCGTCCGAGGAACTGGTTGTTCGTGTTGTCGATCGGCCCGGTCGGCCCCGAACCGATCACGACGTACCATTCCCCGTTCAGCGACCGGTCGCGGTCGGAGGTCGAAGTATTCACCGCATTGATCCGGACGACAGCCGGACCGGTGGTCGTAAACCCCAGGCTGGGGTTCGTGAATTCCCACAAAAGGGCCGGCGACGTCGGGTCCGTCACGTCGAGCGCGAAGTACGAGGAGTATCCCACGGAGCCGCCGCCGGGCGTCTTCACGCAGTTGTTCGCCGACGTGCAACTTGCGGTGTTGTCGCACGCCCCTCCGGTCCGCATCCCGCCGATGACGACCGTACGCCAGCTGTCCGCTGTCCGTGCCGCGGTAGCCGCTCCCTGGATGCTGGCATCGAACACGTACGGCGCCAGGTCCACATAGTAGAGATGACAGTAATCCGGGTCCTTCAGGTACTTCAGGTACGGCAAGGCGTTCTTGGGGATGAAGGCCCACGCCTCGTCCCCCAGCGTCGTACCGAAATAAGGGTTCGTGATCCGGGCTTTCTCCACCGCCAGCTTCCCTGTCCAGGAAAGTTCCAGTTTTCCCAACCGGAAGGCATGGAGCATGCCGTCGTTGCCGCCGGTGAAGACCATCCCGCGATCCTTGTAGGCGGAATTGTCGATGAACGATTTGTACGTCGAATCGAAATAAATCGAATCGTACTTGTTCAGCGGCACTCCGGCCACGATTCGCGGGGTCGAATTGACGACATCCCCCAGCTTCCACACATTGTTATCGGTCCCGAAAGCGACGGTCCTGGAGCGCAGCGTCAGATCGTCCGTGTTGTCGATCCCGGTAACGTATCGGATGATCGTGTTGACGTCATCGCCCGCGTCGGGCAACAGGTAGGGGGTGAGGGCCGATGCGTTGGCGGTCGAAAAGTTTGTGAAGGTCGCCCCGTCCAGCGAGGTCTTGATCGTCCTGGGGTTGGAGGAAAGGTCCCGTTGCCAGAGTTTTTTCCCCGCCTCCCAAAGGCTGTTGATGTTCTCGAAGCTCAGCGTGGTGTCTTGGGTGGTCGTATTCCCGTTGGCGTCGGAGTGCCACCGCTTCACCTGTGTGAGTTGCGTGACCGGATCGAAATAGAACTGGGCGATGTCGTCGTTCAAGAGGTTCAGCACGTTGTCCTGCGGCGGCGTGTCCTCGCGGATCGTCGCATTCGCGAAGAACGGATCCACGTAATACCACATGTTCTGAAGCGCCCCGGTCCACCAGATGATGTCGCTCCCGACGGCCCGGCGCGGATAGAACACCGCCTGGATGAGGTTCGCCCCGCTCCCCTCCCCCGAAGCAAGCACCGACGCGGCGGTTCCCGAGGAGGCGCGCTTGAGGATGCCGGAAAAAGCGTCCCGTATGGATTGCTCCAGCTCCGCGCCGTCCGCCGCCTCGTAATAGGTGTCGGGTTCCCCGTCGTTGTTGCTGTCCCACGTCGACTGCGGATACGGTACATGGCTTCCGTTATCCGTGAATCCGCCGTTGATGGCGGCATAGCGCAGCAGCGTGGACCCCTTACCGAAAGCGAAGACGGCATACAGCGTGAGGTCCTGGGTGTTGGCGATGTCGCTGCGCAGATCCGTGGTATGCATGTAGAGCGCGACGTCCTCGATCCCGGCGACGTAGCCGTCCGAGCAGGAAGGAAGAGCAGATGCGGGGAAACTGCCGCCGTTCGGTTTCGCCACGGACGGGCAGCTCGTCCCGCTGCAATCGAAGGCAGATCTCCCGTTGGCGTACGTCTCGACCGTGGAGGGAAGATCTCCGTCCTGGCACGGCTCTCCGTCGGTAATGTAGAGAACGAAGCTCTTGGAGCAGATCGGCCACCGGGGTTGGCCCTGGCCGTAGTTCAGCGGGTCGGCGCTGTTGCTTATTCCGTAGTCGCTGGTCGAATACCGCGGTCCCGGCCCGCCGAGCATCGACGACTGCTGGGCAAAGTATCCGGTGACCGACCATAGCGTCTCGGCCAGCGGCGTGTTCGTGAAGGGACGGGTGTTGTTGATCTCGTTGACTGTGCTCGAAAGGCTTCCGCCCGCAACGTTCACCCGTACCTTCCCGCCCGTGTTGACATTATAAAAGGTAAGCCCTATGCGGGCCCTTGCCCCGACCACGTCCTGCAGCACGCCTTGGGCCGGGGCGGGAACGACCACCTGGACCCGGAACGAGCCCGACTCTCCGCTGACGGTGAACGACGGCGTCCCGCTGCCCCCGCCGCCACAACCGGCATCGGCGCTGCCGAGAGTGAAGGTCTTCGTTCCCGTGAAGGGTGTGTAAGCGTTGGCATTTATGGTCTTGGTGGTTCCCCGGGAGTCGCAATCCGCTATTTCTCCCACGATCCGTTCGAAGCCCGTTCCTTCGCCGGTCCCCTTCTTTCCTCCCGTGAGGACTTTGCGCAATATGTCGATACGGCGCATCGTCAGCCAGTTGAGGAAGTTCCCGTCCCACTCGGTGCTCGTCTTGGCCCCTGCCGTTTTCAGCCTCGAAAACAAGTACTTGTTTCCCGAGGAACTGTACGTGTACCAGGAGTCGGGGTCGAAATACCCGTAATATTTATAATTCGGATATGTGCCGGGGTTAGAGAACCCGGTGCACGGGTCTGCGGAGGTACAGTCGTGATCGTCGGTCGTGGCGGTCGTCTCGAACCCGTCCGAATACGCCATGTTGAACATGCTGCCGGACATGTCCACTACCAGCATGACGTTCGGCGCGATGTTCTGGACCACATACGGAGGAACGACGCAGTAGTCGTTCATCGCCGCCGACGCCGGGACCGCGAGCGTCGAGAGCACAACCGCGACGAACAGGGATCGCACCGGCCTGAAAATTCTTCGATTCCTCATAGGATACGCCTCACTCCACCATGCGGGTTGGGTAGACGACAACGGTGGTAATGCCCCCCCTCGTCAGAAACAGGCTCACCTTCCTTCCCCAGGCGACTTCGGAAAAAGGGAGAACCTTCCCGGAGGGTTCCAGGATGCGGGCTTTCGCGATGTTGTAGTCGTGTCCATTTATCGTGACGTTCGCGCCCGATACGCGCTCGACGATCCCCTGGACCACCGTGTAGTCGGCTGCATGTACCGTGACGATCGGACCGGCAAGCAAGATGGGAAGGAATACCAACGAGAGATACAGGCCGGCGAACGCCGGGAATCGCCTTATCGACGGTAACCAACCCATCGGAAACCTCCATGCCCCCACGAATGGTTCAAAATTTTCCCTGCGTCGCCTATCCCCGATGCCTCTACCCGCCATCACAACACAGCAAATACAATGCCGTGAGAAACCGTTGCAATAAACCAGCGCCAATATCGTTATCGGTTCGATGTGGGGGAAACTTCAGCAGGTTGATAAAGCGACAATATTCTTTCATTTATCAGCATGTTCCAGTTAGTTCGATCGCTGGTTCCTCCGCTCTCCCATCGCCCGCCGGGCCATCCGGCGGCATTGGACCCGCTTAAATTGATTTCAGATCTATTAAATAATTTAATTCTCCGGCGTCCCTGCAGGCGGGAGGATTCCGAGCACCCGCCCGACGACCTCCGATGCTTTCCCCGGGAGATACACGTCGGTAACGGACCCCGTGAGCATCGTCTCTTCCGGGTTGATCTCCACCACGGCGGCGCCCGCCTCTTTCGCGATCCGGGGGATGTCGCAGGCCGGGGCGACCTGCGCGGAGGTGCCGATCACAAGAAGTACGCCGCAGGTTCGGGCCTCTTCCTCCGCCCTCTCCTGGGGGATCCAGGGGATAGGTTCCCCGAACAGGACGATGTTGGGTTTGAGGACTTCGCCGCATTCGCACCGGGGGGCGTCCTCCCCCGCCTTCCAGCGTTCCCGCGTAGGGAAATGTTTCCAGCAGGAGATGCAGACCAGCTCTTTCATGTTTCCGTGGTACTCGATCACCCGGCGGGATCCCGCGGCCTGGTGCAGGCCGTCCACGTTCTGCGTGATGACGGCCCGGAGCACGCCACGGGACTCGAGCTCCACCAGCCCGGCGTGGGCGGCGTTGGGCGACGCGCCGCCGCAGAGGGAGAGCAGTTCCGACAGCATCCGCCACGCCTTCTCCGGTTGGCGCATGAACGCCCCGATGGTGGCGTACTCCATCGGAGGGAACTTTTCCCAAAGCCCATGCGTTCCGCGGAAAGCGGGGATGCCGCTCTCCACCGAGATCCCCGCCCCGGTGAGGGCGACCGCATTCCGCCGCCCGGCCAGAAGCCGGGCCGCCTCCTGAAACGGGTCGCCCCGGGCCAATACCGTTCCCCTCCCCTTGATCAGCCGAGGAACGACCCCAGTTTGAGGGCCAGTCCCATGTCGCCCGCCACTTTCAGTTTCCCGGTGAGGAACGCCATCTGTCCATTCAGCTTCCCGGACACCATGTCGAGGAAATCCCCTTCCGCCACCGTGAAGGTGCAGTTCGGCGAAGGCGCTTCTCCCTCGGCCACGGACGCCTTTCCATCCTTCAGCGTCACATTGTAAGCGGAACCCCCAACCTTGAACTGGTACACGCAATCCATGCCGGCGATCATCGCCGGCTTTTCGCCGAACTTTTTTTCCAGGCCGTCGAAAAACCCCTTCACCGTCATCTCGGTCATGATCCCTCCTTAAATAACAAGAATAGAATGGTTTATTCCGGAATGAACCGTCGTTCAAGCCGTTTGACCGTACACCGCGGCCGGATCGATGTCAACGGGACCCGCCGGACGGGACATCCGGCCGGCCGGGGATGCTATAATCCGCGCCATGCGCGTCTTCGGGCTTACGGGAAACTTCGGTTCGGGGAAGAGCACGGTCGCCGCCATGTTCCGGCAGGCGGGGATCCCCGTGCTCGACGCCGACCGGATCTCCCGGGATGTGACGGCTCCCGGCGGTCTTGCCTACGACGCCGTCGTTCGGGAATTCGGCCGGGAAATCCTGCTCGACGACGGATCGGTCGACCGGGGGAAACTGGGCGAAATCGTCTTCTCGGACCCGGTCCGGCGCACCCGGCTGGAAGCGATCACCCACCCCTCCATCCTGGAAGCGATGAAAGCGGCGATCGGGAAGCTTTCCCGAAAGGGGTACCGCGCCGCCATCGTGGAAGCGGCGCTCATCCTCGAGTCCGGCAGGAAAGGGCTCTTCGAGCGGGTGATCACCGTTCGATGCGACGGCGAGACGCAGTTGCGCAGGGTGATGGCCCGGGACGGGATATCGAGGGATGAGGC
This sequence comes from Deltaproteobacteria bacterium, assembly GCA_021802685.1. Lineage (GTDB taxonomy): Bacteria > Desulfobacterota > Deferrimicrobia > Deferrimicrobiales > Deferrimicrobiaceae > UBA2219. Next base: position 15,491 of record JAJZRM010000002.1, read on the forward strand.
GGCCGCCCGCATCCGCGCCCAGATGGATGCGGAAGAGAAGGCGCGCGGCTCCGACCACGTGATCGACAACTCGGGGGACCCGGAAGACACCCGCCGCCAGGTGGAACAGCTCGCCCGGATTCTCTTGGAGATGTAGCGGGCGCCGGGGAATCCGCTTACCCGATCGCCTGCCCGGGCGGCAGGAAAGGTTTCCCGAACGCCTTCGCCACTCCCTCGCAGGTGATGTTCCCGTCCCACGTGTTCAACCCCGAAAGCAGCCCCCCGTCCGCCCGCATCGCGCCGCGAAGGCCCAGCCGGACGATCGACGCCAGGTACGGCAGCGTGGCGGTGGTCAACGCCAGGGTGGACGTTCGGGGCACCGCCGCGGGCATGTTTGCCACGCAGTAGTGGACGATCCCCTCCTCCATGAAATACGGCGAGGCGTGGGTGGTCGGCCGGGACGTTTCGAACGCGCCCCCCTGGTCGATGGCGATATCCACGACGACTGCGCCCGGCCGCATCGTCCGCAGCATGTCCCTCGTGATGATCCGCGGAGCGCGCTCCCCCGTGACCAGCACGGCGGATACGACCAGGTCGGCCTCCCGGACGGCCGCGGCGACCGCCTCCGGCGCCGATGCGACGGTAAGGATCGGTTTCCGGCACTCCTTTTCCGCCAGGAGCAGTTTTTCCGGGTTCACGTCGATCACGGTCACTTCCGCGCCGATCCCCGCCGCGATGCGCGCGGCGGCGCGCCCCGCCACCCCGGCGCCCAGGACGCACACGTTGCCGGGAGCGATCCCCGACACGCCGGGGAGCAGCACGCCTCTTCCCCCGCACGCCTTTTCCAGGCCTCTCGCGCCCACCTGGATGGAAAGGGTGCCCGCGACCTCGCTCATCGGGCGCAACAGCGGCAACGTCTTCCCCGACGTCACCGTTTCGTAGGCGACGGCGGCGACGCGTCGTTCAAGAAGTTCCTCCGTGAGTGCCGGGAATGCCGCAAGATGAAGGAAGGTGAACAGCGCGGATGATGACGAAAGGGAGGGGACCTCCGAAGGGACCGGTTCCTTGACTTTCACCACGAGGTCGGACGCCCATGCGTCCGCGGCCTCGCCGATTCGCGAGCCCGCCGCCAGGTACTCGCGGTCGGGAAATCCGCTCGCCTCGCCGGCGCCGGTTTCCACGACGACTTCGCACCCCTCCGCCCGAAGGACCCGCGCTCCTTCCGGCGTCAAGGCTACCCGGTTTTCCCCCGATTTTATCTCGCGCGGGACGCCGATGCGCATTTACGCCCCCGCGGGATATCCCTGTCCCCACCCCGCCGTCGCGGGGTGGGGCGGGCTCCGATCAGGCCTTGCGAACGTTGGCCGCTTTCTTCCCTTTCGGGCCGGAAGTGACCTCGAACTCCACCCTCTGCCCCTCGGCGAGGGTGCGGAACCCGTCGCCCTTGATTTCGCTGAAATGGACGAAGATGTCCTCTCCGCCCTCCTCGGTGATGAAGCCGAAACCTTTCGCGTCGTTGAACCACTTCACGGTACCTGTCGCCATCCCTTTGTGCTCCTCTGCTGCCCCCTTGGGGCGGTCTGTGTCAGTCCGGGCGTTACGCCGCCCCCATACGTTCGGCCGGCCGGGCGTTTCAGGGTTCCGCAGGCGGGAGAGCCGCTTGCCGCGCTTCCGCCGTACCGGATGCCGAATCCCGTAGTTCTGCGTGGCATTTTCCGACGGGGCGGGCCGACAGACCGAAGCGCCGTTCATCGTCGCGAGCCACCACGGCGCACCCTACGCCGCTTGCAGGTACATCCTATACAGGAATCGCGGGCGGGGTCAATATGCCTCTCCGGCGGAGACCTCGTGCGGTTTCCCGCATCCAATATTCGGAATGGACCACCCGTCGGAAACCTTCACCATCCCAGCGAAGGAGCCCACGATGGCCGACCGCCCGATGCAAGGTGACCCCTGGCCGCTCGCCGTTCCGCCGGACCTCGCAACACCCCTGCCGGAAACCATGCTGGCGCTGACGATCCGCCGCGACGATTACGGGCCCCCGTCCCGGTCCCTCCGCCTGGAACGGATCCCGGCACCCCGCCTGCGCCCGAACGATGCGAACAAGGTCCTTGTCGCGGTGCTGGCCACCGGGCCCAATTTCAACACCAACTTCGCATCCCTGGGTCTCCCCGTCCCCGTGTTCGGCAAGGGAGACTCCGCTTCGCTCCATGTTCCGGGAAGCGACGCCCTCGGCATCGTCGTGGACGCGGGGCCCGGCGTGGCTTCCCTGAAAGTCGGCCAGGCGGTCATACTCGACTCGTGGACCGGGAGGAACATCCGCGGATACGAGACGCACGACGGGTTCAACGCGCAGTTCGCCGTGGTGGAGGAACCGCGCGCGATCCCCGTGACCGGCGCCCTTCGGGACCGCACGGCCGAACAACTCGCCGCGATGCTGCTGACCTACGGCACGGCGTACCGGGCGGTGGCGGAGCGCCTGGCGGTCCGCCCGGGGGATTCCGTGCTGGTGATGGGGGGCGGGAAGGGCACGAGCTTTCCGGGCGCGCAGATCGCCAAATCCCTCGGCGCGAAGGTCCTCCTCGTCGGATCCAACCCGGACCTCGCCGAAAGCCTGATCGCCCGGAGGATCGCGGACGCCTTCGTGGACCGGCGTTCCCTGCCCCGGGAAATTTTCGGAGCGGTCCCCGTCGGCCTGCCGCACGGGGAATGGGAGCGGCAAACCGCGCCGTTCCGGGAGGCGGTCTTCGCCGCGAACTCCGGCCGGCCCGTCGATAAGGTATTCGAGCACACGGGCGGGGGGAATTTCCCCCTCCTTGTCTCCGTCCTCGCCCCGGGGGGCACGCTGGCCTTCTTCGGCGCCACCGGGAAAGGGTTGAAGGGGGAATACAAGGAAACCTTCCTTTACGAAGGGCGGCGTTTCATGATGGACGCCCGCTGGGTCTGGATGCGCCAGAAACAGATCCTTTTCCGCCGCGCGAAAGCGTCCGCGATCTTCGACGAGATCGGCCTGCCGCCGGGGCGCCGGGTCCTGGTCTGGGGCGCGGACCGTTCCGCCAGGGAATTCGTGCGGGCCGCCCGGGACCGCTCGGCGGAGGTCGCCGTGATCGCCTCCCGATCCATGGAAAAGCGCGGGATCGCCGAACTCGTCCGCGGGGGCGTCCCCCCGTCCCATATCCTCGACCGCGACGGGTTCGCCCTCCCGGAAGAGATGCCGGACCCGCTCACCCCGGAAGGGGGCCTCAACCCGGAGTACGCCTCCGGATTCGCCCGCCATGCCCAGGCGCTGGGGAAGGCCCTTTGGAAAGTATTCGGCTCGAAGGCGAGCCCCGATGTCGTGGTGGACCGCGCGGACCAGTGCACGCTCCATTTCAGCGCCTTCGTCGCGCGCGACTTCGACGAGAAGGACATCATGCCGTGCGGCGCCGTGGTCCTGCGGGGAAGGAGCGATTTGTCCATCCGCGGTTCCCACATGTACCACGCCGCGCAGGCGGCGGAGGTGGTCCGGTTGCTGTCCTCCGGAAGGATCTCGATGGAAAGGGAAGACCTGGAAATCACCGACCTGGCCGGCCTCCCCGGCCTCCAGCAGAAGATGCTGGACGGAACGATGGCCCGGTCGAAGGGCGTCGCCCTCGTTCAAGCGGACCGCCCCGGCAGGACCGTGGCCGATTATGAGGATGCTTTCCGCGGAGAAGCGCTGCGGGCGGCCGACCCGGCGTCCGGGAAATACGTCGACGTGCGGTTGCTCGACGATATCGCGGTCGTCACGCTGACCCGGCCCGACGTGCTGAACGCCCTGAGCGAAGAGGTGCTGTCCCAGCTCGCGCTCGTGGTGCGGGAAGCCGCCTCCGCCGGCGCGATCGCGGGGAGGCGCGTGCGGGGGATCGTGCTGACCGGCGCGGGACGCGCGTTCGTGGCGGGAGCGGACGTACGGGAATTCCATCGAGGGACGGCGGAAAAGATCGACGCGCTGGCATGGAAGAACATCTCCGTCTTCTCCGAGATGGAGAACCTTGCCATTCCCGTCGTCGCGCTGATCGACGGCTTCGCGCTCGGCGGCGGCAACGAGCTGTCGATGAGCGCCCATTACCGGATCGTCACGGAAAACGCCCTCATGGGGCAGCCCGAGGTCAAGCTGGGGATCATCCCCGGATACGGCGGGTTGCAGCGGTTGCCCCGTCTGGTCGGACCGTGGAAAGCGGCGGAGATCTGCGTCAACGGGGAGCCCGTGGACGGCGCCGCCGCGGTGGCGATGGGATTGGCCGACGAATTCGTCCCATCCGCCGCCGCCCTCCCCCGCGCCGTCGCCGCCGCCCGCGAATTGGCGGGCGGAAAAGCCGCCCGCAAGACCCGGGACTGGGACGGGATCGCCGCGGCGCAGCGGGAGGAAATGTCTTCCCTGCTCTCCCGCCCGGAAATCCGGGAGATCCTCTCTTCCCCCACGCCTGCGAAGGAGGACGCGGACCTCGTGCCGGCGCGCCGCGCCGCCGCGAGAGACGTCCTGCTCGCGATGAAGCACGGATACGACCACGGGTTCGCGGAGGGGTTGCGGAACGACGCGCGGATGTTCGGCGCCGCCGCCGCGTCGCCCGGCGGACAGGAGTGGGTGGGACGGTTCCTGGCGAAGGATCCCGCCCAGTCGGCCTTCCTGACGATCCTTCCACCATCGCCGTCCCGTGCCTCCGGAACGCTCCCGATCACGAAGAAAGCACCGGGGGATCGGCCCATCTCTTTCGTCGAGATCGGGGAGATCGCCGCGATGCTGACGGAAAAGTTGAAATCCGGCGGCGTAACCCCTCTTCCGAAAAGCATTCTTTCCGGTGTGGTTTCCCTTGTGGCGGAGCGGCCTGCCCCGCCCGTCCTGCGGGCGCTCGACCCCGCGCGCGCGGGAAAGGTCGGGGGAAAAATCGCATCCCTGCTGAAACGCGGAAAGATCGCGGTCCGGGTGGTCGATCTCGGCCCGGAGGAAGGTTTCCGGCGGGAGAACGCCCGTCCCGCCTGCGAGGTGCTGCTGGTGGAAAAAGACGGCGAGCTCCTCTGGGAGGGAAGGAAACGGTTCCGGAACGCCGGTGAGGGTTCGCCCCGGATCTTCCTTACAAAAGCGTTCCTCGAAAGGAACGGTTCCACGCCGCACGTCGTGTACCAGGCCGTCATCCATCCCATCCTGGAGTGGGTTTTCGGCTATCCGCACATCGTCGCGGTGTTGTCCGAGGCGGCGTACAACGCGATTCCGCCGCCGGCGGACGCCGGAGAGGCGTTGAGCGACCTGAACCGGCATATCGCGGCGGGTGCGTTCACGGACCGGGACTTCTCCTACTTCGACCGGATCCTCGTCGACGCGTACGAGCCCGACGACTTCCGCAAGGAGGAGTTGTCGAATTACTTCGACGGGAACGACGGGAAGGTGACGGCGGCCATCGCCCGGGCCAGGGAAATGGGGGTACTCTACCGCGAGCTCGTCACGGACCTGCGGGCCAGGGCGCGGGGAGAGATCGCAAAGGAGCGGATCGCGGAAGGCCGGTCGGCGCTCGATGACGGGGACGCCGATCGGGCGCTGCAGATCCTGCGCAAAGTCGTGTCCTCGCAGGAGACGCCGGAACCGTTGCGCGGCGAGGCGTCCCTGCTGGTCGGCGTGGCGATCCGTTCATACGCCCTGGGCGCCGATCCCGCCTTCGAGGGACTGACCCTGTCCGGCGCTGAAATCTCCGCGGAGGAATGGGCCGGTCCCCGGGCCACGGAATTTTCGGCGATTCTCCGCCGCGCACAGGCCTTGGCGACCGGCGGGGACGGTTCGGGCGATTCCGCGCGCGCCGCTTCCGCCGCCGTCCCGAGATCCGTCCACGTCGTCCGGGAATTGGAACGGCCGTCGGGGAAATTCATCGACGGGAACGACGGCGTCCACTGGGTATTCGAAAAAGCATTCGTGGAGCGCCTCCTTTCCGGCTGGGCGTCGGGGGAATTCCGCGAGGGGATCCCCGCGGTGCTCGCCTGCCGCTTCCTGCGGGACGCCTCCTTCCCCGACGAAAAGCTCTCCATCGAGCGGCAATACTCCGCGGCCGTCAAGGGGGTCCTGGAGGCGTACCGGTTCTACCAGGCCCTCCCCGCGGAAACGCGGAAGGAGATCACGGAATTCCACGACCGGTATCCCCCGGCCGATCCCCTGCTGCGCCTCTGCCGGTCCCTGGAGACGGAAGCCAATCCCGCGCGCGCCGGGCACCTCATCCGGAAGACCATGGCCCGGACCCATACCTACCGCCACGTCCAATATCCCGATACCTCCCTCGCGGGAAAAGTCGTCGTGATCACCGGGGGCGGGACGGGGATGGGGCGCTCCCTGGCCCTCGAAGCGGCCCGCCGCGGAGGGAACGTCGTCATAACCGGCAGGAGGCCGGCGCCGTTGGCGGACACGAAGGCGGACATGGACGACCTCATCCGCCACCTGGGGCTGACGAACCAGACGCTCGCCGTCCAGGGCGACGTATCGGACCCCAAGTACGTCGGCGAGATGTTCGAACAGATCGAGAAGGAGTTCGGCCGGATCGACATCCTCTTCAACAACGCCGGGGTGTCCGGTCCGGTGGTGTTCGGCTCCGTTTACGAGGAAGGACATTTCGACGAGTACCGCGAGGCGGTGAACATCCACCTCACCGGTTCCTGGATGGCGTCCCTCGAGGCCGCCCGGATGATGGAAGGGCAGCCCGGAGGGGGAACCATCGTCATGGTGGGCACCTTCTACAGCGAGAGCATCCACCGCCACGTCCTCCACGCTTACCCCGGCCGGCTCCCGTACACCTCCGCCCAGTCGGCCAAGCTGGCGCTGGGGGATTACCTCGCATGGGCTTTTTCCGGGAAAAACGTCACGGTCCTCTCCCTGAACCCCTCCGCCGTTTCCACGGAACGGATCCGGATGGGCGCCGGCGTGTTCGACAAGGGATCGCGCGCCCGCGCCCGAATCGGACGCACCGTCCCGCCCGAGGCATTGGAACGGGATACCCTGGAGCGGACGGTGGGGCGCGCCTTCGTGGACCCGAGGGACTTCGCGGCGCTCGCCCTGGAGGTGGCGACGGGGCCGTTCCGCAGAACCATCGGCGGGGTCCGCCTTCCGATGGGCGGCGTCACCTATGAACAGCCCCCGGGGGTTTTCCCCTCCCCCGCCGCGCTGCCGCGGTACCCCGACCTGGTCGGAAAGGTCGCGCTGGTCGTCGCGGGAAGGCCGCTTTCGGGGGATCTCCCGCTGATCGAGGCGGCCGCCGTGTGCCTCGCGCGCGCGGGAGCCGCCGTCGTGCTGGCGGGAGGCCGCGAGGAGGTCCTCGAACCGGTCGCCATGCGGATCAATTCCCGCGGGGGGGAAGGAACCGCCACCGTTTCCACGGTCAACCTCTCCCACGCCGCGCACGTCCAGGAGCTGTTCGACGGGCTGCCCCGGATCGACCTGCTGCTCTACTTCACCGGGAGCGTGGACTGGAAGCGGCCGCTGACCGCGCTCTCCCACGACGAGTGGACGGCGCACGTCGAGCAGTTCGGGGCGCTGCCGCGGTTTTTCTGCTGGCAGGCCGAACGGCGGATGGACCGGGACGGCACGGACGGCACGGTCCTCTTCGTGGGCCCGGACCTGTCCGGAGTCCCCTCGATCCGGGAGAGGAACCTCGTCCAGGTGTTCCAGTCGATGCTGCGTCCCGCGGTGGCGACGGAAGCGATGGAGCGCGCGCTCATGCGGAAAGCGCACAAGGAGGGCACCGCTCCCGCCCCCGTGTCGAACGTCAACCTGGGGCTGATCCTCCCAGGGCGGACGGACGGCAGGAACCGGCAGGCGTCCCCCGATGCGACCGCCGCTTCCGTGCTGTGGTTCCTGGAGGAGGGGAAGAGCGTCTCGGGAGCGGTCCTTCTTCCCGACGAGCAGAACGCCATCCCGTCGTTGCCTCCGGAACCTAGGCCCACGCCGGGAACGGCTTCGGGGAAAGTGGCGGTGGTCACCGGCGGCATGCGGAACCTGGGAAAAGAGGTCTCCCTGCGCCTCGCCGGGGAGAAGGCGACCGTCGTCATCGGAAGCCGGTACCCGAGGGCGGAGCCGGGAGACGCCGCCGCCTCGGAAAAGGCGCGCGCGGAACTCCTGGCGGCCGACGCCGCCCTGGGGACCATGCGCCGGTCCGGCGGCCGGGCGCTTTGGATCGACACGGACGTCTCCCGCCCGGAAAGCGTGTTCGCGCTGATTCGGGAGGCGGCGAACCGGTTCGGCAGGATCGACGTCCTCGTGAACAACGCGGGCGCCGGGGGGAACTTCTCGCGGATCGGAGAGGTGATGAGGGAACACCGGGACAACTTCTCCTCCGTGCTCGCGACGAATTTCCTCGGCGCCTGGGAGGGAGCGGCCGCCGCACGGGAAATCATGCGGAAGCAGGAAGGCGGCGGATCGATCGTCAACGTGTCGACCCACTATGCCGACCATCCTTATCTTTTCCGGACGATCTATACCGTTTCGAAGGCGCTTATGAAAGCGTTGACGAAGGCCGCCCGGGATGGCCTCGCCCGGGAAGGCATCTCCATTACGGACGTGGCCCCGACGCTCATCGCCGGACCCCGCATGGAATGGGTGATGCGGAACTACGCCACGAAATTCTCCGCGGGGTTCGACGAATTCCCCTCCCTGTCCGCGGCGGCGAAAAAGGGGCTGGCGGAAGCGTTCCTGCGCTCCTTCGACGGCTCCCTGCCGGCGGCGGAACGCGAAACGGCGGGAGAGAAGTTCCTCGCCCTCCTTCGCAGGCAGAAGATGCCCCGTTCGGCGTGCGGCGCGATCGAGTCGTGGTACGGCCGCATCCGGGAATGGTTCCGCTGCACGGTCCCCCAATCCCCCCCGCGGAACGAGGAAGTGGCCGAAGCGGTGCTCTTCGGGATGAAGGACGGGCGATTCCTGGAGAATCCCTTTCTCGCGCTGACGACGCTCCCGGCCTTCTCCTCGTTCCCGCCCGCGCAGGGGGCGCACCGGGCGCTCGCCGGAGGGATGCCCGGCCTGATCGTGTCGACCGGAAATTCCGCCGCGCTGCACCGCCGGCTGCACGAAGCGATCTCGGGGAAAGGGGGCCGGATCACCTCGCTGTCCGACGCGGGGCTGCCGCCGGGGCAGGCGCGGATCTCCCGCTCCGCCGCGGGGGAGGCGTCGAAAGGAAAGGCGCCGGGATTCCGGGAGATGCCGCAACGCGCTCTAGACCTTTCCGACCCCCGCGTGGTCGAGCCGTGGCTGGACAACGCGCTCGCCGGGGCCGCCCCGCCCGCCTTCGCCGTCCTGTTGGCGGGCACGGTCGTCGAGGTTCGGTCCGTCCTCGATTTCTCCACGGAGGAGAAGCGGCGCGTCTCCGGCCAGGTGCAGAAAGCGGTCGCCCTGCTCGGCGAAACGGCCCGGGCGCTCCGCGACGGGGGACACCTGGTGATCGTCGGGCCTCCGGAAGGGCCGGAGGAGGGGCAGTTGCTCCTCGCCGCGTTGCGGCAATCGGTCCGGACGTTCCTCGCGGAGCAGCACTTCCTTCCCTCCCCGAAAACCGTCCGCGTATCCCTCCTCGCCGCCCCCGCGCCGGGGACGGAGAAGGAGTTCGAACGGGAGGTGTTGGAGATCCTTGCGGGAACGCGGGCCCCGAAGGTGGCGGAGGTGCCGTTGGGGTACGTCCGGCCATAGATGTCAGCCGGCGGAGTCTCCCAGGTACGCGGCCCGCACCTCGGGATTCTCCCGCAGGTCGGCCGCCTTCCCTTCGATGCGGATCTCCCCCGTTTCGAGAACATAGGCGCGCCGGGCGACGGAAAGGGCCATGTACGCGTTCTGCTCCACGAGGAGGATCGTCGTCCCCGACCGGTTGATCTCCGCGAGCAGCAGGAAGATCTCCCGCACGAGAAGCGGCGACAGCCCCATCGACGGCTCGTCGAGCAGGAGGATGACGGGACGCTGCATCATCGCCCTTCCGATGGCCAGCATCTGCTGCTCTCCCCCGGAAAGCGTCCCGGCGAGCTGGCCCGTTCGTTCCGAAAGCCTCGGGAACAGCGCGAATACGCGCTCGAGCGTTTCCCTCGTCTCCTGCCTGGACGTCCGGGCGTATGCTCCCATCTCCAGGTTTTCCAGGACGCTCATGTTGGCGAACACGCCCCGCCCTTCGGGAACGTGGGCCAATCCCAACCGCGCGATCCGGTGCGGGGGAAGCCCGTCGATCCGCACCCCGTCGTGGAGAATGCTTCCGGAAGACGGCCGAACGATCCCCGAGATCGCCCGCAGGATGGTGCTCTTCCCCGCCCCGTTCGCCCCGATGAGGGAAACGATCTCGCCGCGGTCCACGGCGAACGATACGCCTCTCAATGCCTGGACCGCACCATAATAAACAACTAAATTTTCGATAGTTAGAAGCATAACCTCATCCTGAGCCTAACTATTGGAAGACGTGCCGCGGCCAAGGTACGCCTCGATGACCAGAGGATCCTTCCGGATCTCGGACGGGATTCCCCTGGCGATCACCTGTCCGAAATCCAGCACGACGAGCCGCTCGCAGATCCCCATCACAAGCCGCATCTGGTGCTCGATGAGAAGGACCGTGAGCGAAAACCGCGCGCGGATGTCCAGGACGAACTCCATCAACTTCCGTACCTCGGACGGATTCATCCCGGCGGCCGGTTCGTCCAGGAGAAGGAGCTTGGGACAGGCGGCGAGGGCCCGGGCGATCTCCAGTTTCCGCTGGTCGCCGTACGGCAGGTTCTTCGCGAGTTCCTTGCGGCGATCCTGGAGGGAGAACAGCGCCAGGTACTCCTCCACCTGTTCCCGGATGCGCCGTTCCTCCCGGTAAAAGGATTCCGCCCGGAAGATCGCCGCGGCGGGGCCGTATCGAACGTACGGGTGGTGGGCGATCCGTACGTTGTCCATCACCGTCAGGTTGGGGAAGAGGCGGATGTTCTGGAAGGTCCGGGCGATCCCCTTGCGCGAGATGCGATGGGGGGGCAAGCCGGCGATGCTCTCCCCTTCCATCGCCACGCCGCCGCGGTCCGGCCGGTAGATCCCCGTGATCACATTGAAAAGGGTGGTCTTTCCGGAGCCGTTGGGCCCGATGATCCCCACGAGTTCTCCGCGGTCGATCCGGAAATCCACGCCGTCCAGCGCCCGGATGCCGCCGAAGCGCTTCGCGAGGCCCGTCACTTCCAGCATCATCGGTTCACCCGGCTTTGCAGGATCGGGATCTCCCGCACGCCCAGCAATCCCTGCGGTCTCAGGAGCATCGTGACGATCAGCAGCACCGGGATCAGCACCCACCGGAACTCGATATACTCCGGGGGAAGAAACACTCGCAGCCCCTCGAGCAGGAAGGTCCATCCGAACGATGCGACCAGCGTCCCCGTCATGCTGCCCAACCCTCCCAGGACCACGATCATCAGCACGTCGAACGATTTGAAGAAGTCGAAACTGCTCGGATGGAGGAACGCGTAGAGGTGGGCGTACAATCCTCCGGCCACTCCCGCGAAAGAGCACCCCAGAGTGAACCCGATCACCTTGTACCGGAACGTGTCGATCCCCATGGCGGCCGCCGCGGTTTCGTCTTCCCGTATCGCGACGAGGACGCGCCCGTACGTGGAATGGACGAGGTTGCGGACCAGCAGGACCGCGGCCGAAAGCGCCAGGACCGCCCAGGGAATCGAGGTCATCCTCGCGATCCCGGTCATCCCCCTGGCCCCTCCCAACTGGGGGATGAAGGCGTCGGCGTTGTCGAGCACGACCTTCATGATCACGCCGAACCCCAGTGTGGCCACCCCGAGATAGTCCGAGGTCAGGCGCAGCACGGGCAGGCCCACGAGGCACGCCAGGAGCGCGGCGGCAACCCCTCCGCAGATCAGGGATCCGAGGAAGGCGGCCTGGGAGGCGAGGAACGACCCGTCTCCGTACGCGCCCGCGTAGGATTTCATCAGCAACGCCGCCGTGTACGCCCCCACTCCGTAGAAAGCCGCATGCCCGAGGGAGAACAGCCCGGTGAAGCCGAAAATGATGTTCAGCCCGAGGGCCGAAACGGCGACGACGCACGCGTGCTGGAAGATCTGGATCCAGTACGGATTGAGAAGTTCGTCGAGAATCGCCATTTTTTTAAGCCTTTCAGACCTTTTCGGCGCGAGGCTTCCCCAGGATCCCCGTGGGTTTCCAGAGGAGCACGCCGATCAGGATAAGGAAAGCGATCCCGTCGCGGTAGGTCGAGGACAGGTAGGCGGCGGTCAACGTCTCCGATTGTCCCATGATGAGGGCCCCCAGCACCGCCCCGGGGATGCTGCCGATTCCTCCCAGCACGGCGGCCGTGAAAGCCTTGAGCCCCGGCATGATCCCCATGAAAGTGTGGATCTGCGGGTAGGCGATCCCGTAGAGGACGCCTCCCACCCCGGCAAGGGCCGCGCCGAGCCCGAACGTGAAGGAGATCACGGCGTTCACGTTCACTCCCATCAGCCCCGCGGTCACGACGTCGTAGGAAACCGCCCGCATCCCCCGCCCCACCCGGGTCCGGTAGACGATGAACCGCAAAACCAGGTAGCACGCGACGGTCACCGCCAGGATGATCGCCTGGAGATTGGTGACCGCGATCTCCCCCGCGTGAAAGGACACGACCCGGAACGGGCGGGGGAACGCGTAGTAGTTGGGGCCGAACACCTGGTGGAGGGCGGTGAAATATTCGAGAAACAGCGAGACCCCGATGGCGGTGATCAGGGAGGCGATCCTCGGCGCGTTCCGCAGCGGCTTGTACGCCACCCGCTCGATGACGACGGCCAGGATCCCGCACCCGATGACGGCCGCGGCGAAGACCGCGGGAAGCGGAAGGCGGTACCGTTCGATGGCGTAGAACGCCAGGAACGACCCGACCATGAAGACGTCGCCGTGGGCGAAATTGATCAGGCGCACGATGCCGTACACCATCGTGTACCCGAGGGCGATCAGGGCGTAGACGAGCCCCAGTTGCAGGCCGTTCAGTGCCTGCTGCAGGAAATTCTCCATGGCGCCGGGCCGTCCGCGGTCGGCGCGGTTTACGGATTGACCGTCTTGACGAACTTCTGCCTTCCGCCTTCGATCTTCACGATCGCCGCGCTCTTGACGCTGTCGCCGTTCCGGTCGAGGGATGATTTCCCGGTGACCCCGTGGAAATCCCTGATCGAGGCGAGGGCGTCCCGGATCTTCTTCGGATCGTCGCTCCCGGCCCTCCGGATCGCCTCGAAGAGCAGTTTCGTCCCGTCGTATGCCAGGGTACCGAGCGCGTCCGGGACCTGCCCGTGCTTCTCCTTGTACTTCCTCACCCACGCCGCGACCTCGGGCCGCTCGTCGTCCGGGGAGTAATGGTTGGAGAAGTATCCTCCCTCGATGGCGTCGCCCGCGATCTTCACGAGGTCCGGGGAGTCCCATCCGTCCGGACCGACCAGCTGGACCTTCAATCCCTTCTCCCGGGCCTGCCTGGCGATGAGCCCGACCTTGCTGTAATAATCGGGCAGGAAAAGCACGTCCGCCCCGGAACCTTTCACCTTCGTGAGGAGGGCGGAGAAATCCACGTCGTCCTTCCCGTACGCTTCGTACGCGGCCACCGCGCCGCCCATCTTCCGGAAGGCGTCCCGAAAGACTTCGGCGGTCCCTTTGGAGTAGTCGTTCGATGCGTCATACAGCACCGCGGCGCTCTTCTTTTTCAGGGTATCGCGGGAGAACCTGGCCATCACCGTCCCCTGGAACGGGTCGATGAAGCAGCTCCGGAACATGTAGTCCTTCCGTTTGCCGTCCGCCACCGTGATTTTCGGGTTCGTGCCCGTCGGCGTGAGCGTAGGGATCCTTGCCGCCTGGATGATGTCCGAAACGGGGATGGACGCCTTCGACGTGACCGCGCCGATGATCGCCTTGACCCGGTACCGGTTCACCAGGAGGTTCGCCGCGTTGGCGGCTTCCGTCGGATCGTTCCTGTCGTCCTGGATCACGTAGTCGATCTTCATCCCCGCCACGCCGCCCCCGGCGTTGGCCTCCTCGACGGCGATAAGGAAGGAGTTCTTCACCGACTCCCCGTACGTTTTCACGTCTCCCGAGAGCGGGGTGATCAGGCCGATCCGGATCTCTTTCGCTTCGGCGGCCGCGGCGGCGCAGATGCCCAGCGCCATCCACGCCAAGGCCAGCGCACCGTGCGCCAGGGACATGCGTTTCATCGCGTCTCCTCCCGGCGTATCTTACAGCGGCCCGGGCCGTCACACCAGAGGGCGCGATTCGATCACCTGGAAGTAGGCGACGTGCCTGATCGACTCCGGATTCGCGGGTGATATCGTATCGGCCTGCCGGCGGATCTTCGCCAGCATCTCTCCGGAATCTTCCGTCCGGGAGAGGGTCAAAGTCAACCGCGCGCCCCGGAACCCCTCCCCCGAGGCGAAATACGTGTAGGCGGCGTAGGGGTTCTCCTGTACGTTGTCCCAAGTCCTCCCGTCCGTCATCCCCCACGCCACCGTTTCCCCGTCCACGATCTGGGGAAACGCGTAGACCGCGGTGTTCACCGCCCCGGTCCTCGACGCGGTGGACAGGATTCCCTTCCCTCCCGGTTCCAGCGTTTCTCGCAGGTTCATATTCGCCCCTCCTGCCGGATTCGTTCCACGAGGATTCTATCGGCTCTCGGCAACGCGTACCCTTCGGGGTCCCCCGGCCGGATCCACGCCGTCCCTTCGCCGGACGGCAACGACCCGCCCTTCACCGTGCAGAGAAACCCATGAAGCATGATGCGGTAGTGGGAGTACGCATGCCGAACGGTTCCCACATTCCTTTGAATCGCTATCCGAACGCCGAGTTTCTCCCCGGCGACGCGCCGCAGCGACTCCTCCGACGACTCGCCGGGCGCGCGTTTCCCCGACGGAAAGGCCCACAATCCCCCGAGCAACCCTTCCATGGGCCTGCGTTGGAGGAAATATCTTCCCCCCTCGCGGCGGATCAGCGCCGCGACGATGTCGTGGCGCGGGAGGGTCCTCCGGGAGGTCCGCGGGGGGATCTCCACCACGATGCC
>JAJZRM010000210.1 GCA_021802685.1 Deltaproteobacteria bacterium
TGGGAATGCGGCTACGGCGATACGTACACCGTCGACGGCTTGCCGCTCGTTCCGACCTGGGGCGGTGGGAATTACAGCCCGGATGCCGTTGCGCGCGTGGGGCGGCTGATTCTCAGGCAGGGCGACTGGGACGGCGTTCGGATCATCGGTTCCGATGTCGTCCAGGCGGCGACCACCCGTTTTGCCGGCCTTCCGGGGGATGCCCTGCTCGGTTTTTGGGGAAACACCGCCGTTGGCGGGAGCCGGCCATTTCCTTCACTGCCGGAGGATGCGGTCTATGGCGCCGGCGCCGGGCATCAGGTCCTGCTGATCATCCCCAGCCTGGACGTGATCATGGTGAGGTTCGGCGAATCCCTGGACGGCGGAGAGTTCGATCCGGCCCTCGAAAATTACCTGTTCGCACCCCTCATGGCGGCGTTTTAACCTTCCCCGCATGCTATGGTAAGAGTACGCATCCGGCGAAATGAAACGGCCCGGTTTGCATCATAAATGAAGAATATAAGACGGTCCGACGGAGCGCCGCGTTGAACGTGAACAGGCAGGAAGCATTGGAATACATGAGGAAAATGGTTTTGATCCGCCGGTTCGAGGAGCGCGCGGAGGAGGCGTACGGACAGGGGAGGATCGGCGGGTTCCTTCACCTGTACATCGGCGAGGAAGCGATCGCGGTCGGGGCCATGGCGGCCATGAAACCGGATGACGACGTGGTGACGCATTACCGCGACCACGGGTACATCCTGGCGCGCGGGGTCGATCCGAAGGTGGTGATGGCGGAGCTGTACGGGAAGACGACCGGCGTTTCCAAGGGGAAGGGCGGTTCGATGCACCTGGCGGCCGTGGACCGGCACATCTGGGGAGGCTATGCCATCGTCGCCGGGCACATCCCGCTGGCCGTGGGCCTGGCGTTGGCGAACCAGTACCGCAACCTGCCGCGGGTCGTCACCTGTTTTTTCGGAGACGGAGCGACCAACAACGGTACGTTCTACTCCGCCCTCAACATGGCGGCGGTGTGGAAATTGCCGCTGGTGGCGATCGTGGAAAACAACCTCTACGGGATGGGAACGGCCGTGGAGCGCGCTTCCGCGGTGAGCGACATCTTCAAGAAGGCCGCCTCCTTCGAAATCCCCGCGGTGCAGACCGACGGTAACGACCTCCTGGGCGTGAGGGATACCGTCCGCACGATGGTCGAGATGGCCCGGGCCGGCGAAGGACCGCAACTGATCGAGGCGAGGACCTATCGGTTCCGGGGGCATTCGATGGGCGATCCGCAGCGTTACCGGGGCAAGGACGAGGTGGAGGCGGCGAAAGAGCGGGATCCGATCGTGCTCTGGCGCCGGTCGCTCCTGGAAAGCCGGCTGGCGACGGAGGACGATTTCCGGAAGATCGCCGAGGAGGTCGAGGCGGAAGTGGAAACGGCGGTCCGATTCGCCGAATCCAGCCCGGACCCGGACCCGAGCGAGCTTTGCGCCAACGTCCTGGTCCCGGGATAGGCGCTGCCATGCCCCTGATCACGTACCGCGACGCCATTCGCGACGCCCTGCGGGAAGAGATGATACGCGACGACCGTGTCCTGATCCTGGGCGAAGAAGTCGGGGTGTGGGGAGGGACGTACGCGGTCACGCGGAACCTGCACGAGGAATTCGGCGGGAAACGGGTGATCGACACTCCGATCGCCGAGGCCGCAATCATCGGGGCGGCGATCGGCGCGGCCATGGGCGGGTTGCGCCCGGTCGCGGAGCTGATGACGATCAATTTCAGCCTCGAAGCGATGGACCAGATCGTCAACAACGCGGCGAAGATCCATTACATGTTCGGCGGCCAGATCAAGGTGCCGCTGGTGATCCGCACCCCGGCGGGGTGGGGGCAGCTGGGGGCGACCCACTCGCAATCGTTCGAGGCATGGTTCGCCCATCTTCCCGGCCTGATCGTCGCCATGCCGGGAACGCCGCGCGACGCGAAAGGACTGCTCAAGACCGCCATCCGGTCCGAGAACCCCGTGATGTTCATCGAGCATGCCCGGCTGTACGGGTTGAAAGGCGAGGTCCCGGAAGGAGAGTACACCCTGCCGCTGGGCGTCTCGGACATCAAGCGCGGGGGACGCGACGTCACGATCGTCACGTACTCGCGGATGCTGCACGTTGCGCTGGGCGCGGCGGAGGAACTGGCGAAGGAGGGGATCGAGTGCGAAGTGGTCGATCTCCGCACGCTGCGGCCGCTGGACATGGGGCCGGCGTACGAATCGGTGAAGAAAACCCACCGCGCGCTCGTCGTCGAGGAGGACTGGACGACATGCGGAATGGGCGCCGAAATCGCGGCGCGCATCGGCCGCGACCGGTTCGATCACCTCGACGCGCCGGTGGAGCGGCTGGGCCAGGTGGAGGTGCCCGTGCCGTACGCTAAAAACCTCGAGGCGTTGATGTTCCCCGATGAGAGGATGGTTGCCGACAGGGTCAGGAAAATGCTTTCGTAAAGGGGGTGGCCGTGGCGACGAACGTGATCCTGCCTTCGTTGGGTTTCGACATGGTCGAAGGGACGCTGTCCCGCTGGCTCCGCAATGAGGGCGACCGGGTGGAAAAAGGGGAAGCGATCGCCGAAATTGAAACGGAGAAGGCCACCGTCGAGATCGAGGCGGCCATTTCGGGCGTCCTCACGAAAATCGTCGTGGAGGCAGGGAAAACGGTGCCGGTGGGGACCGTGATCGGCCGGATCGCGGAGCCGGGCGAAACGGTCGAGGCCGCGCCGGCCCCCGCGGCGCCCCCGCAGGCTCCGATCCCGAGCCCTCCTCCGACGGTTGTTCCCTCGGGCGCGGAGAAGAAAGAGATTCCCCCCAAACCCGCCGAGGAGCGGGTCAAGTCTTCTCCGGTTGCTCGCCGGATGGCCCATGAGGCGGGGATCGACCTGGCGAGTATCCGGGGGACCGGCCCCGACGGGCGCGTGATGGAGCGCGACGTACGGGCGGCGATGGAAACGAAACTTCCTCCGTCCGAGCGTCCCCGGGAAGCGGGGCCTCCCCCGGGCGGCACCGTCCCCCTGAGCCGGATGCGCCAGGCGATCGCGCGGCGGATGACCGAGAGCAAGTCGACGGCGCCGCATTTCTACGTCACCGTCGAAATCGCCATGGACGAGGCGATGAACGTCCGGGAGCAGCTGAACCGTTTCGCGCCGGACGAAGGCAAGATCTCCGTAAACGACCTGATCATTTCGGCCGCGGCCAGGGCCTTGACCCGTTTCCCGTCCCTGAACGCGTCGTATCGGGACGGAAGCCTCGAGATCCACCCCCGGATCGACATCGGCATCGTCGTCGCGCTGGAGGACGGGCTCATCCTGCCGGTGCTGCGCGGAGCGGACAAGAAACCGCTGAAAACGATCGCCTCCGAGGCCCGCGCGTTGAGCGAGCGTGCCCGCGAAGGGAAATTGCGATCCGACGACGTGGGGTCCGGCACGTTCACGATATCGAACCTCGGCATGTACGAGGTCGATGAATTCATCGCCATCATCAACCCGCCCGAGGCGGCCATCCTCGCCGTCGGCGCCGTGGCGCCGCGGCCGGTCGCGGCCGGGGGAGAGGTGCGGATCTCGTTGCGGATGAAAGCGACCTTGTCGGTGGACCACCGGGTCGCCGACGGCGCGCAGGCGGGGCGATTCCTTCAAGAGGTCAGGAAACGGCTGGAGAACCCGGTCACCCTCTTGGTGGATTAGAGCGGCGTTTAGTCCATGACGGGATGATTAATGTTCGCCAGCTTCCTTTCCCTCTCGATGAACCGTGCCACGTCCTTGCGCCGGAATCTCCACTGGTTCCCGCTTTTATACCCCTTCAGGATTCCCCTGCGGGCCATGTCGTTGATGGTGTCCGGGCTCGCGTCCAGAAGGATGGCCAGGTCGCGCGTTTTCAGGATGGTAGGCAGGCTCTCCAGGTTCACGTGATCCTCCAATGTTTACTTCCGTCGATGTCTGCACGAAAAATAGCATACCGTTATATTTCTGTAAATGAGAAATTTCCTGACGCGTGCATTTTTTATGTTTTAAATATCGATATGTTGCGAAACAGCCGGAGGGCGGGGTGAGGATTTTTATCTATTCCATTATCGGGATCCCCATCTTGTTTATAGACGCTGTTCTTATATACACGTTGCCGGGGCACCTCATCGGTCGATTCACCGCAACCCAGGCGGGAATCATGTTCGGAGGTGCATTGGCCTACATGGCCGTTCAATTCCTGGTTCGCAAACCCGAACGGTTGTATCTCTGGGGGCACGAGCTGACCCACCTCCTCGTTGCGAAATTATTCTTGCGCCAGGTGCACGGGTTCCACATCACGTCCCGCGCGGGAGGCAAGGTCGTGATCGACCGGACGAACGTCGCCATCGATCTCGCACCGTATGCCGTTCCGTTTTACAACGCCGTGGCTCTCGGACCGATCCTGTTGCTTCGGGGGCAACATCGATACGCGGGGGAGATATACCTTGCCGCGGCGGCGTTCCTTTTCACGATGCACCTGGTATTCTCATTGGAAGGGTTCCTCCACAAGCAGCCCGACGTGCGGCGGAGCGGCCGAATCTTCTCGGGCGCCGTGGTGCTGTTATTCCTGTTGCTCTGGATACCGCTCCTCGGGGCCCCGGGCACGGCTTTCGGCATTCGGGGGCTTTCATCCCTTTACAGGGAATGGATCGGAAGCGCGGGACTTCTTTTTAAATCATCGATCCTGTTAAATATTTTTGGGGGCACCGGATGATCGAACGGGGAAATTCCATCGAAAAGCGGTTCAAAGAGGCGGTGGAGCGCAATTTCGATCAAAGCGTCCAGGTATACGACCTGTTCGAGGAGAAACACCGCCTGTTCGAATCGCTCACACGGCGCCAGATCGAGCTGATCGAGCCGACGCGCCCCAAAAGGATTCTCGACGTCGGCTGCGGAACCGGTGTTTCCGTCATGACGCTCCACAAATCCCTTATCGGCGATTTCACCCCGATCATCTATGCGATCGACATCAGCGAGGCGATGATCAACAAGGCGAAAGAACGGTGCCGGGACGTCCCCGGGTTGTATTTCATCCGCGGAGACGCCGAAAAACTGGATTCGTTCTTCCATGAAGGGTTCGACGCCATTTTCTATACGGCCTCCGTTTTCCTGCTTCCGAAGTTCAAGGATTCCATTCGGCAGGCGTGCGGCCTGCTGGGCCCCGAGGGCGTGATTTCCATCAGTTACTATTCGGGGTTGTTCACGGAGGACGGCGAAGAGGCGATCCCGAAGGTGTTTCCCGACCTTAAATACCAATACAGCGCGGTGCCGATCCACGAACTCGTTTCATGCATCAATTCCTTGCAGGGATTCCGAACGACATGGGTGGATTTCCATTTCGAAGCCAATAGCGAATTTTTATTCGATTTCCTGTCAATCCCGGCGCAATCCTCGGGATTGTTCCCGAAAATCCCGTACCTCGACCGGATCCCCAGGATCAGGGAGTTCTGTTACGCATTGGAAGGGAAGGTGGGCAAGGTTTTCATGGGGTGGAAGTTCTGCAT
>JAJZRM010000003.1:0-14350 GCA_021802685.1 Deltaproteobacteria bacterium
ATCTGGCGGCGACATCGCGCGCCCTGATTCCCAAATACCACAGGACGCGCGGGGAAAACCACAGGCATCCAGGCATCCCGGCGCATTTCCTCATTTCCTCCACAATTCGTTCACAATCGGCTGGTATTCCTGTTCTTTAGGAAGGATGGACATCATTCCAGGAAGGAGATTCCGATGGAAACGACGGGAACGATCTTGAAGAAGACGGTGGGGATCCTGGCCCTCTTGGCCGTGATCCCGGTCTCGGGCTGGGCTTTCTGGGGCCCCCCGGAAGGCGGAAGGTTCCAGGGGCCTCCGCAGGAGGCGATCGACGCGTGTGCGGGGAAGAAAACGGGGGATGCGGTCCGCTTCATCACGCCGCGCGGGGACAACGTGTCCGCGGTCTGCAGGGACTTTGACGGCCGGTTGGCCGCCGCTCCCGAAATGGGGGCCGCATGGGCCGGAAGAGGGAATCGCGGGGGAGGCAGGGGGATGGGCCCCGGCCGGCATTTCGCCCGCATGGCCGGTGAACTCGGCCTGACGGCGGAACAAAAAGGGCAGATCCGGACCATCCTGGACGCCGAGCGGGAAAAGAACGAGCCGCTTCGCAAGCAGCTCGCGGAAAACCGGGACCGGCTCCGCAAGATCGCGGAGAAGGAGCCGTTCGACGAGTCGGGGGTCCGCAAGCTGGCGGCCGATCTGGAAAAAACGCGCGTCGAACTGGTCGTGTCCCGGACCCGCGCCATGAACCGGGTCCACGCGCTTCTGACACCCGAGCAGCGCGAGAAGGCCAGGACGCTTCGCCCCTTCGGAGGGATCGGACCCTTCGGGGAAGGGCGCCGCGGCGGGCCCAGGGGGTGGTGACGCTCCATCCCGCGGATGCCGGGGCCGTTAGGCAGGCCCCGGCAATCGCCGCCGGCGCTCCGATGCCGGTATATGATTGATTCATACGGAAACAAAGGAGGCCTCCTCTTGGAGTTCCAGGAGATCGACCCTCGGGAAATGCCGGACGGGATCGGGGTCATCACCCTGAACCGGCCGGAAAAGCGCAACGCCATCTCCATCCGGATGCGCCGGGAGATCTCTTTTTGCCTGGATCGCTGGAAAGATTCTTCCTCCGTGGGAGTGGTCATCTTCACGGGCAGGGGAGAGACGTTCAGCGCGGGGTTCGATCTCTCCGAATTCGCGCAGCCGGAAAGGTTCGATGAACTGCTGGCATCCTCCTCCGCGTACCATCGGGATGTCTGGAATTTTCCGAAACCGACGATCGCCGCGGTCAACGGCCCCGCGCTGGGCGGGGGATTCGACCTGGCGGCGCTTTGCGACGTGCGGATCGGTTCCGCATCGTGCGCCTTCTCCCACCCGGAGATCAAGTTCGGCGCTCCCCCGCTCTTCACCCCGCTGCGGTGGATCGTGGGAGACGGATGGGCGAGGGACCTGTGCCTCACCGGCCGAAAGATCCATGCGCCGGAGGCGTACCGGATCGGCCTGCTGAGCGAGGTCGTGGAAGACGACCGGTTGATGGAGCGCGTGGCCGCCATCGGCGCGATGATCGTTGCGGCGCCGGCGGAGACGTTGCGGTTTACGAAAGCGTACCTGTCGGGCAATCCAGGGAAAGGGTTCGAGGAGTCGTTCCGCATCGAGCACGACGAGGCGTTCCGGAAGGTGCTGCTGAAACGCGCGAAAGAGGGGTTCGGCCGTTGAGTCAGCGCGTCAACCACCGGGCGAAGAACGGATCCTCGACATTCCACTCCCCCGCGTCGTTCTTCCCGGCCAGGTCCAGCGCGGTGAGCTGCTCCAGGCCGTATTGGATGCTCCGCGATGACCCGAGCATGTGCTTGCGCACGTATTCGATCGAATACGGATGCCGGGTCGACTCCCTCGCCAGCGCCCGCAGCAACAACCGCTGTTGGGGAGAAATTCCCTGGACCGTCGCCTCGTAGAAGCTTTTTTCCGTGTCGATCAGTATTTCCGAGGCCGTGCGGACCTGTTCGGGCGTCACCGGGGACCTGTCCATCTGGTGCGCCAGGTACGCCAGCTTCTGGGCATAGTACGGATGGCACCGGGACAGGTCCGTGATCATCCGGGCGGCGTCGGCCCCGCATTTCAGGCCGCCTTTCCTGAACTGCGCGATGAGGAAAGGACGCAACTCCGCTTCCGGCAGGGGAGGAAGCGTGTATTCGAAAGCGCTTTGAAAAAAGGGCCGCTGCCGGTCGCTGAAAAGCCCCCGCAGGACGCGCCTTCGGCTCCCGATGAAAAAATAGCTGGCGTCCTGGCGTTGAATTTGCGTTCTCAGGGCCGCCTCGATCTTCAAGACATCGGGAAGCGTTACGATTTCCTGGAACTCGTCGAGCGCCACGTGGACCGATCCCTTGAAGGACGCGATGAATTTCCCGAGCGAATCCATCGTGTCCTCGAGGAGAACGATCCCCCGCTTTCCCCCGGCGGCCTCGGCGGTGATTTCGATCCCCCCGTCGGGAGCCGGCCGTAGAACGGGACGGATGACGCCGAAAAAGCGGACGGCCTTTTCCCAGAGCGGTTCCCTTTCATGGGTGACCCGGAACACCGCCGTCGCCAGGCGGGCCGCCACCTCGTCCACTGATCCCACGCCGAAGAAGTCGGCGTAGACCGTGACGGCCCCTTCGTCCGCCAGACGCTTCTGCACCCTGCGCACAAGGGAAGTTTTCCCGAACCGGCGCGGCGAGAGCAACACGACATTGGCCTTGTCCCCGGCGTGGCGATGGAGGTCGGCGAGTTCGCGGACCCGATCGCAGAAGGCCGCATCCGCGGGGATCTCCCGCACGAAGAACGGATTCGCCATGGCGTCACCTCAATATTTGATTCTTAAACTATGAGAATCATATATTGAGCGGAGAGATGCGTCAACAGGTCCCCCGGCCGGGCCGGCGTCCCGCCCGGGCGAAGCGGGACTCCCCCCCAGCGGCGCTCTGCCTTCTCATAAAGATGGATCGCTTTATAAAGATAACCGGAGATCGTTCCGATATAGTGTTTGAAAAGGATGCCCGCGAATGAGTGACCTTGTGGAACGGAACATATCCGCCCGATTCGAACACCCCTTTTTGTCCGCGGAGCTCCATCGGGCCCTCTTCGAGGAAGGAGCCGACGGCCTGTTCATCGCCGGTCCCCGGGGGCGGCTGATCGCCGTCAACCCGAGGGGCGCCGAGCTGACCGGCTATTCCCTCGATGAGCTTCTCGCCATGGCGCTGACCGACCTGATCGCGACGGAGGACCTGCCGCGCGATCCGTTCCGGTTCGAGGAACGCGCCCTTCGCCGCAAGGACGGCTCCCTCCTTCCGGTGGAAACCGGCGCGCGGATTCTTTCCGACGGGAACGCGATGGCGATCGTGCGCGACGTCAGCCGTCTCAAAGCGGTTCGACGGACGTTGGCCAAAAGCGAGGAGCGTTTGCGGCAGGCCATACGCGTATCCCACATCGGCATATTCGACCACGATCACCGGACCGGCTCCATTTACTGGTCGCCGGAGATATTCGAAATCTACGACTGGGACCCCACGGTCCCGCTGCCCCTGCCTGCGTTCATCGAGCGCCTCCATCCCGAGGACCGGGAGAAAGTCGCGGCGGCCGTACCGCGCGCCCACGATCCGGCGGGTGACGGCTTGTACGACATCGAATACCGGCTCGTCCGCCGGGACGGTTCCATCCGATGTCTGACCACGCGGTCGCAGACGTTCTTCGAGGGGGAGGGCGCCGCGCGCCATCCGGTGCGGACGGTCGGCGCCGTGCGAGACATCACCGAGCAAAAACAGGCCGTGCGGGAGCAGGAGAAGCTCCAGGCCCAGCTGTTCCAGGCGCAGAAGATGGAATCCATCGGACGGCTCGCCGGCGGCGTGGCCCACGACTTCAACAACATGCTCAGCGTGATCCTGGGCTACGTGGGGATGGCGCTGGGCCGTCTCGACCCGGTCCAGCCGATCCATGCGGACCTCCGGGAAGTCCAGAAGGCCGCGCAACGATCCGCCGACCTTACCCGCCAGTTGCTGGCCTTTGCCCGCATGCAGACGGCGGCCCCGAAGGTGATCGACCTCAACGAGGTGGTCGCGGGGTCGCTCCAGATGCTGCGCCGCCTCATCGGGGAGGACATCCGTCTGGCCTGGACGCCGGACCGGGACCCGTGGCTGGTGAGGATCGACCCCGTCCAGGTCGACCAGGTGCTGGCGAACCTGGTGGTCAACGCCCGGGACGCCATCGCAGGCGTCGGCGAGATCGCCATCCGCACGAAGAACGTCGTCCTCGACGCCGCTTACTGCGCGCGGCACCTGGGATTCCTGCCCGGAGACTACCTGGTCCTGGAGGTTGCCGACGACGGGTGCGGGATGGACCAGGAGACGAAGGCCCTCGTGTTCGAGCCGTTCTTCACCACCAAGGCGGAAGGGCGGGGAACCGGCCTCGGCCTGGCGACGGTGTACGGCATCGTCAGGCAGAACGACGGCTTCATCAACGTGTCCAGCGAGTTGGGCCAGGGCACGACGGTGACGGTCTACCTGCCCCGATCCGCGGACGAAGGCGCCGCGGCCCGGACGGAGGTCCCGGCGGAAGCGACGCAACGGGGCACGGAGACGATCCTGCTGGTCGAGGATGAAAAGTCCGTCCTCCAGGTCAATAAAATTCTGCTCGAAAGCCTGGGCTACAGGGTGTTACCCGCGGGCACGCCGACCGAGGCGATCCGGCTTGCCCGGAAACATGCCGGCAGGATCCACCTCCTCGTAACGGACGTTGTGATGCCCGAGATGAACGGCCGGGAACTGGCCGAGCGGCTGGCCTCCCGGTACCCTGGCCTCCGGTGCCTGTACATGTCCGGCTACCTGGCCGGCGGCATCGCCCATCACGGACTGCTGGATGAAGGAATCCACTTTCTCCAGAAGCCGTTTTCCTTGAACAGCCTTGCCGCCAAGGTGCGCGATGCCCTTGGACGTGCCGTTACGCCGTGAATCCTCCGTCGATGGCCCTGTTCCATAGGATCCGCCGGAACGCGGTCGCCTTGACCGCGGCGAAGAGGGGAAGGCCCGGCTCGAGCGAGAGCGCGGCCGCCGCCTCGCGGGTGACTTCGACGACCAGGCGCTCCTCCCCGAAGCACGACAGCTCGACCCCCACCATCCGGCGGAAGTCGAGGAGCCGCTCGACGCGCGCCGGAAAAAGGTTCCGCGCCGAGACGTTCCCCGGATCGTTCCGTGCGAGTATCACGTTCCTTGCCGACAGCTCGAACTGCCCCTCCTCGGGGTCGGCCACTTCCCCCCGTCGGGATGGATGTGGATTTCCCCTTTACCGAAGCGCCACGCCGTCATCTCGCCGACCTCCCGCGGAGAGTGGGCTTGCAGCAGGTCCGCGTAGCCGGACGGACCGTCGACCGTAGCGAACGCGAGGTCGTCCGGAGAAAGGACCGACGTGAACCTCCCGACTTCGATCCGCGCAACGACATCGGCCAGGAGCCGCATCTCGAGGATCGAGTGGGAGATGAAGAGGAAGGGGATCCCGAACCGCTCGCACGTCCGGCGGAGGTAAGGGATGACCTGGAACCGCCGCGCGTCGTCTTGCCCCGTCAGCGGCTCGTCCATCACGAGAAGGCGGGGTGACGCAAGCACGGCGCGCCCGAGGGCGACTCTCTGCGTTTCCCCGCCGGAGAGGTTCCGGACCGGGCGGTCGAGGAGCGCGGTGAGCCCGAGCGCATCGGCGACCGACGGCGGATCGGCCTGCCGTTCCGCGGCCGGCGCCCGCCGCCAGCCGAAAAGGAGGTTCCCCCGGACCGTCAAATGGGGGAAGAGGGCCGGGTTCTGCGTCACCATCGCGACGCGGCGGCGCTCGGGCGGAATGTCGATCCCGCCCCGGTCGGAGAAGAGCGTCGTCCCGTCGAGGACGATCTCCCCGCTGTCGGGGCGGAGGAGCCCCGCGAGGAGGCGCATGACGGTCGACTTCCCGCTCCCCGACGGGCCGAAGACGCCGATCCGGGTCCCGGAGACGGCGAAGTCGGCGTCGAGAAGGAAGGGGCCGAGGCGCTTCGTCGCCCGGATCGAGAGGTTCATCGCGCCGCACCCCCTCCGCAACCCGCGGGCCGCACGATCCGTTCGTGCAGCAGGAGGACGGCGGCCGAAAGGAGGACCGCGGCGCCGCAAAGCATCGATGCCGCCGCATCGTTTCCGGGAGCCGCCGCGTAATCGTAGATCGCGACGGGGAGCGTTCGGGTGACGCCCGGGATGTTCCCCGCGACGATGACCGTCGCTCCGAACTCCCCGAGCGACCGTGCGAAGAGGAGAGCGGAGCCCGCGGCGATCCCGCGAGCCGAGAGGGGAACGACGACGCGCAGGAAGGCATCGATCGGCCCCGCCCCGAGCGTACGGGCCGCCTCCAGGATCTTCGGGTCGATCGACTCCATCGAGAGGCGGACCGAGCGGACTAGGAGCGGAAAGCCGACGACCGCCGACGCGAGCGCCCCGGCGTGCCAGGTGAAGACCAGCCGGATTCCCAGGGCATCGAACGGCGCGCCGATCCATCCGTTCCTGCCGAGGAGGAGCAGCAGGAGGTAGCCGACGACGACGGGCGGGAGGGTCAGCGGGAGGTGGACGAGGAGGTCGAGGAGGCGTTTCCCCGGGAAACGGCCGAACGCGAGGAGGCCGGCGGCGGCAACACCGAACGGGAGGGCGAACACCGTCGCCGCGGCGGCCACCCGCACCGACAGCCCGATCGCGTGGATGTCTGCTCCGGGGAGCATCGCCCCTCGTCCTCCTCCATCGAAGTGTTGCGCCTACGGAGTGAAACCACGCTTCTTCAGGACAGCCTTCGCCGAGCCGGACGAAAGGAAATCGAAGAAGCGGACGGCCGCCGGGTTCTTCGCCCCTTCCCGGGTGAGTACCGCCGGGTAGACGATTTCGGAGTGGAGCGACGGCGGGACTTCAAAGAGAAGCCGGGCGTTCCTCGCGACGGCCGCATCGGTCTTGAAAACAAATGCGCCGTCGACCTCCCCCCGTTCCGCGTACATCAGCGCCTCCCGGACATCCTTCGTGAGGACTGATCTCTCCATCATCGCTTGTTCGATCCCGGCCGCCTTCATCGCCTCGAGCGCGTACTTCCCCGCCGGGGCGGAGAACGGGGACCCGAGCGCGATCCGTGACAACCGGGGAAGGTCCTTCATCCCGGCGGCGGCCGTACCCGGCGGCCCGACGAAGACGAGGGAATTCCGGGCCAGCGGCGCCGACCGGGCGACGAGGTTGCGCGCCGCCAGGTAGTCGCGCCATTCCGTCGACGCGGAGAGGAGGATGTCGACCGGGGCGCCCTCCTCGACTTGTTTCGCGAGGGCGCCCGACGCGCCGAAGTTCGGCACGACATCGTCGCCGGGGTTCGCTGCGCGGTATGCCGCCGCGAGGTCGGCGACCGTCTCGGTGAGAGAGGCGGCCGCCGAGACGCGGACCGTCCCCGCGTGCGCGCAAGAAGAGGCGAGGAAGACCGTCGCGAAGACGGCAGTCGCCGCGAAGGCGGTGACGAACGGCATCCCAGGGAAGCGGTTCATGCGGATCTCCTTTTTTCGCGGATCAGGGCCAGAAGCCGGGCGATCTCCGCTTCGACGGCGCACCCGCCGCGGTCCGGGAATTTCAGGTCGCGGAGCCGGGCGACGAGTTCGGCCGCTTCCGCCGGGGTCGCGTCGATCCCCATCGTCCGGAGGACGTGGAGAACCGCGCGCCGGCCCGAATGCTTCCCGAGCACGATCCGCCGCGCGCCTCCGACCGATTCCGGCGGAAACGGCTCGTACGTCTCCGGGTCCTTCAGCACGCCGTCGGCGTGGATCCCCGCTTCGTGGCGGAACGCGTTCTCTCCGACGACCGCTTTCCACGGCGGAAGCGGCTGGCGCGAGATCCCGGCGAGCTCGCGCGACAGGGAGGTGAGCTTCGACGCGTCGACGCCGACCGGCAACCCGAGGATGCGGACGACTCCCATCGCGACCTCTTCCAGGGCCGCGTTCCCGGCACGCTCGCCGATCCCGTTGACGGTGACGTCGACAAACGACGCCCCTGCGCGGACGGCGGCCATGGCGTTCGACGTGGCCAATCCGAAGTCGTCGTGCATGTGCGCGGCGACCGGGATCGAGAGCTCCGCCACGAGGGCGGCGACCGGCTCTATCGTCGAGAACGGGTCTAGGATTCCGACAGTATCGCAGAAGCGGACCCGGTCGGCCCCCGCTTCTTCCGCGGTGCGGGCGAAGTCGAGGAGGAACGACCGGTCGGCGCGGGAGGCGTCCTCGGCGCCGACCGAGACGTAGAGCCCTTTCTGCTTCGCGTGGTCGACCGCCTCGCGAAGGCGCCGGAGCACGTCGGCGCGGGAGCAGACGAGCTTCGCCGTGATCTGCCGGTCGGAAACCGGCAGCGCCATCGCGACGGCCGTGACGCCGCACGCGACGGAAGCGTCGATATCGGCGGGAACGGCGCGGTTCCACGCCGTGACCCGTGCGCGCAGGCCGGCGGCCGCGATGGCGGCGACGGAGGCCGCCTCCTCTCCTCCCATCGCGGGAATTCCCGCCTCGATTTCGTCGACCCCGGCCGCATCGAGCAGGCGGGCGATGCGGACCTTCTCGGACCGGTCGAACGCGACTCCGGCGGCCTGCTCGCCGTCCCGCAGCGTCGTGTCGATGAGGTGGACGCGCCGGAGGGCCGTCATGACGCGGCGGCCCCTGCGGACGGAGCGGCCGCGTCGACGATCGCCTCGTACGCCTCGCGCACCGCGTCCTCGACCCGGTCCGCCGACATGACGACGCGCAAGCCCTTCGCCTCGAGGTTTTTCCGCGGCGCGTCCCCGATCCGCAGGACCACGACCGCCTCGCACCCTTCGAGCGCTGCGACCGCGCGCGAGAGGCGTTCCTCGGGATCGTCGCACGCCGCAGGCCCTTGGCAATACTTCCCGACCGTGCGGCGGCCCACGAAGATGACCTGCGCCCCGTTCGCCTCGTAGACGAGGAGATCGGCGGCGTGGCCGAAGTGCCGGTCGACGACGAACCCGCCGGCCGATGCGACCGCGACGCGCGCCACGCGGCCCGGCAACGTCCCGGAGGCGCGCTTGGCGAGGCACGAAGACGCCCCCCGCCCGGGCGCGTCGAAGGCGAAGGCCGGCTTCTCGTCCAGGACCGGACCGGCGGCGTCGGCCCGGCACTGCTGGCAATGCCGCATCATCGGCAATATGGCCGATAGCCGGTCCTGGATCGCCGAGAGCGTCGTCTTCGCCACCATCGGAAACCGCTCGAAGTACGTCCCCGGCGTCGGGATGAACGGCATCACGTTCATGATCGCCGCCCCGTGCGCCTTCGCGAACCGCGCGATCTGCTCGATCTCCCCGTCGTTCACCCCCGGAATGCAGATCGTGTTCACCTTCAGGACGATCCCGGTCCCCGAAAGGGCGTCGAGCGCGTCCTCCTGGCGCGCGATCAGGTGCGCGGCCGCCCGCGCCCCTTCGAGGCGCGTCCCGTCGCCGGTGCGCACCCAGGGGTAGAGCGCCTCGGCGGTCTTCATGCTGCGCGTGTTCACGGTGACGGTGACGTATTCGATCCCGATCTCCCGGATCGCCGGGAGATGCAAAGGGACCGCGATCCCGTTCGTCGAGAGGCAGAAAGCCACCGCCGGGTCCATCTCCCGGATCGCGCGGAAGGTGGCAAACGTCGCCCCGGCGTTCGCCAGCGCGTCCCCCGGCCCCGCGACGCCCACGATAGAGAGGTTCGGGAACCGCTTCTTCGCCTCGAGGAACCGTTCGACGGCCTGCCCGGGATCGAGGATCGACGAGGTGACGCCGGGACGGCTCTCGTTGACGCAGTCGTACTTCCGGTTGCAGTAGGCGCACTGGATGTTGCACGCCGGGGCGACGGGGAGGTGGAGCCGGGTGAACCTGTGCGCGCCTTCAAGCGAGAAGCATGGGTGCCTCGTCGTCATTACGCCGGGACCGGTTCGAACGAGAACGCCTTCTTCGAGCAGGTGCGCCCGCACGCCTGGCACCCGATGCACCGCCCCGGGTTCGCCACGCGCATGTACATCTTCGCGGAGTCCTCCTCGTCGAGTTCCACCGGCCCGATGACGTCGTGGGAGCACACCTTGAAGCAGCGGCCGCACCCGATGCACAGATCCTCGTCGATCGCCTTGAGGAACTGCGGCGTCCACTCTTGCCTGTCCCTTGTCAGTCCCGTGATGTATGCCATTTCCCGCTCCTTTCACGCTTTCCCGGTTTCGTCCTCGGGGAACGACGGCGCGTTCCCCGGGTTCATCGCCTTCCGCAGCCACGGAGGCGGAGAGCCGCGAAGCACCTCCTGCAGGCGGACGATGAGTTCGGATATCGGGACTTCCGTCCCCGTTTTCATCGGCTGGATCCTCCGGGCGACGAGCTTCGCCGCGGCCGGCCCGCCGATCCGCGTCGAGTAGACGATCGCGCATCCGGCGACCAAGTTTGCGCGCGCCTGGATCCGGCCCTCCTCGTCATCCTCCGAGGCGGCCACCGCGGCCTGTCCCGCCGGTACCGCCGTTTCGGGGCCGATTTCGAACAGGTGGAACCCGGTCGTCGTCCCGAAGTGCTGGTCGACGGTCTTGCCGTCTGTGCTTGCGAACGCGACTTTCATTGCCGGCTCCTTCGACGCGTGGAATTTTTAGTTGTGCGACAGTTTCCGGTCTCCCGAAGAGGTCTCCCGGAACAGGTTCGCCGCCTCGAAGACGAGGTTCATCGTCCCGCAGTACCCCGCCCAGACCCTTTGGTGGGCGCCGAGGCGGTCGAACACCGGATACCCGGCCCGAAGGTGGTTTTTGAGCCCGAGCTTCGCCGCCGCCTGCCGCCCGTTGCTGTTCGCCACGAGGAGGTCCGTCCCTTCCGCGGCCCGCTCTACGTCCTCCAGGTCTCCGACGAACAGCTCCTCCGCCTCGATCTCCGAAAGGCCGCGCGTCCGCGTCGCCGCGACCGCGGCCGCGACCCCGGTCCCCATCCCCGAGAGAAATCCGGCGACGGTTTTCAACGCGTCGGTCTCCAGGGCGACGACCGCCCGCTTCCCGCCGAACTCGTAGTGCGCGTCGGCCATCGCGTCGAGGAGGCGGGAGCGGCGCCGCCGCAGGGCTTGCGGCGCCTCCCGGCCCGAAAGGGCCGACAGGACGGAAACGAACCGGTCGGTCTCGCGCACGCCGGTGACCGAGGAAACGCCAAGGACCGGGATATGGAATTTCGATCCGAACTTCGACGCGGCGCGGGCGAGGGAATCGCCCACGAACAGGACCGCCTGCGACCTGCCGGCCGACCGGATCGCCTCCAGGGAAACCCCGCCGGTGGACAGCGGAGACACCTCGTCGTCGATATGTCCGTCGAGCGCGGCCGACAGGTCGGGGACGCAGACGGCGGCAAGGCCGAACGATTCGATCAGCTCCTTGACTTCCTCGACGTCGGCCGGGGTCAGGTGGGCCCCCGGCAGGAGCAGGACCTGCCCGGGGATCGTCTCCCCACCCTCGGCGAGGGTCATGAGGATCGACTCGACCGCGGCGGCGTACCCTTCCTGCATCGAGCCCGCGTAGTCCGGCGTCGACGCCCAGACGATCGGGACCGCGGCGGATTCGGGATGCTCCTCCCGGAACGCCGCGATCGCGGAGCGGACGTCGTCCCCCATCGTCTCGGTGAGACCGGAGGTCATGACGCCGACGACCTTTGGGGCGAACTTCGAGATGACCCGCGAAAGCCCTTTTTTGAGGTTCTCCCACCCGCCGAAGATCGCCGTGTCCTCGCTCATCGCCGTCGAGTTCAGGGCGATCGACTCCTTGAAATGCCGCGAGAGCTGCAGCCGGATGAAGGTCGAGCACCCTTGCGCGCCGTGGAGCAGCCCGATGGCGTCGTCGATCCCGAGAAACGCGAGGGTGGCGCCGAGCGCCGGGGAGTTCTTCTGCGGGTTGACCGTCGCCTCCTTGGACGGGACCGCCGCCCGGCAGAGCGTCATGTCTTCCCCCATGAGCCGTTCCGCAAGCGCCGCCGCCTCCGCGAGCGACGACGCGCGCTCGTCCGCCGATTCCTCCCAAGGCGCGCGCGCCGACAGCGCCTCCCAGATCGGGTTGTTGACGGTGAGGTCGAGCTGCCTCGCGAACGCCGCCATCCCCTCGTACCCGGCGTACGCGTGCGACCGTCCGTGGTTGATGTCGAGAAACGGCGTGCGCGTCTTGAGGGCCAGGAATTTCGTCTTCCCGCCGGCGACGATCAAGTCGGGTGTCTTCTCGCGCATGACGCCCAAAAGCCCCGCGGTCGAGGTGTCCTCGATGATCTCGGCGTCCTTATGCATCAGCGCTTTCATCCGTTGGAAATCCTCCAGCGTGGAGTTCTGCGTCCCGGCCGCCAGGACCTCGACGCCGAGCTCGCGCAGCGCGTTGACCATCGACCACGTCTTCACGCCTCCGGTGAACAGGACGGCGCGCTTCCCCTCGAGGCGTGCCCGGTGCGGGGAGATCCTCTCCCGACAGCGGGCATCTTCCACGGCGACCAGATCCTCGACCCGGCGCCGCATCGTTTCGTCGCCCTCTCCCCCGTTCGCGAGGTCGAGCTCCCGGGCGATGTCCCGCAGCGCCTTCGCCGTGTCGGTCATCCCGTAGAACGACTCCTCGATGTACGGGATGCCGTACTCCTTGCGCATCTTCCGGGCCATGTTGGTCAGCGACTTGGAGCAGACGATGACGTTCACCTTCGCCCGGTGGGCGCACCGGATCTCGTCGAAACGCGCGTTCCCGCTGATGCACGACAGCACCCGGATCCCGACCCGCTCGAACAGGGGGATCATCCCCCCCAGGTCGCCCGCGATGTTGTACTCGCCGATCAGGTTGATGTCGTACGGGGTGACCGCCGCCGGCTCCGACGTGCCGACGACGTGCTTCAAGAGGATCTCGCCGGCAAGGCGGTTCCCGATGTTCTTGTCGCCGAGGAACCCGGGCGTGGGAACCGGGATGACGGGGATCGGGACCTTCCCTGATGCCGCCAGGCAAACCGCCTCGATGTCGTCACCGGTCATCGCGGTGACGCAGGTGGCGTAGACGAAGATCGCCCTGGCCTCCCCCGCGTACCGCGACGCCACGTCGAGGATCGCCTTGTACAGCTTCTTCTCGCCGCCGAACACGACGTCCTTTTCGAGCATCTCGGTCGTGAATCCGCGCCGGTAGAGTTGCGAGCCGGTGGAGCGCGCCCCCCGGTTGTCCCACGAGTTCCCGGCGCAGGCGATCGGCCCGTGGACGAGGTGGATCGCGTCGGTCACCGGCATCAGGACGACCCGCGCCCCGTCGAACGCGCACGACCGCTCCGTGCCTTCTCCCGGCTCCGACTTCCGGCAGAATTTCGGCGCGCCCTTCTCCTGCGTCTCGCACTCGGGCACGTCGTAGTAGTCGGGCCTGGCCATGGTCCTTTCCTTCCTTCCCTACCGCATCATTTCGAAATGCCGGTCGTCGCACGTCTCGTCGGTGATGTCGAGAAACCGGTTCGCGATCTCGGTGACCATGTTGATGACGCCCTGGTACCCGACGATCGGGTACCGGTGCCTGTTGACGCGGTCGAAGACCGGGAAGCCGAAGCGGAAGAGCGGGATCTTCGCGTCGCGCGCGATGTGCTTTCCGTGCGTGTCGCCGAGGATCGCGTCGATCTTCGGAGACGCCGTCATCACGAGCGACCGGAGATGCCAGAGGTCGCGGTTCATGTAAACTTCGCACCCCTTTCCGAACGGGGAGGCTTCGAGCAGGGCATGGAGCTGCTTCTCGAGCTTCTTGCTCCCCTTCGAGCAGAGGACGATCGACGGGTGCGCCCCCATCTCGAGAAGGAACGAGACGTACCCGAGAAGCAGGTCGGGGTCCCCGTACGCCGCGAACCGCTTCCCGTGCAGGTACTGGTGGGCGTCGGTCATCGCGTCGACGGCGCGGCCGCGCTCGGTCCGCAGCGCGTCGGGGACCGGCTTTTCGAAGAGCGCGGAGAGCCTCATCAGGAACTCGTCGGTCTTGGTTACCCCCATCGGCATCGGGAGGACGGCATGCTCCCCGGATACGTTCTCCCGGATCCACGCCATCGTCTTCGTTGTTGCGAATGCGCCGACCGAGAGGGTCGCCTTCCCGTTGATCGCGTCGGCGGCGTCCTCGAGCTTCGTCCCGCCCGGGTAGGGGCGGTACGTGCCGTCGTTCGGCGAGTCGAACACCTCGGAGATGTCCGCGAGGAAGGTGGACGGAATCCCGAACGCGGAGAAGATCTTCTTGTACTCCCGGTAGTTTCCGGTGTTGAAATCGCACCCCGCGATGAAGTTCAGCCGCCCCGTGCACCTCCCCTCGACCTTTTTTCCCTCCGTCAGCGCATGAAGGACCGCCAGGAGCATCGCGTCGTA
>JAJZRM010000003.1:14360-30322 GCA_021802685.1 Deltaproteobacteria bacterium
GACGTGCGAGCCGGTGAAGGACGGAGTGTTCGCATACGGAACCGGGAGATCCGCGGGGAGGTGCCCCTTTTGCCTTGCGTTCTTGATGAAGGCGGTCAGGTCGTCCCCGATGACCTCGGGCATGCACGACGTGAAGACCGCGATCATCTTCGGCTTGTAGAGCGCCACGGCGTTCTCGAACCCTTCGTGGAGATTCGCCTGGCCGCCGAAGACCGCGCCGTCCTCGCTCATGGCGTCGGAGACGGCCGGCGCCGGCTCGCGGAAGTGCCGGTTGAAGGTGGACCGGTAGTACGACGCGCACCCCTGGGAGCCGTGGATGAACGGGAGGGTCCCCTCGAATCCGTGCGCCGCCAGCTGCGCCCCCAGCGGCTGGCAGGCGTGGGCCGGATTGATCACCAGCGCCTGGCGCGCGAAGTTCTTCTCCTTGTACTCCGGGGTGTCGATCCACTCCCGGACCCGGAGGACCTCCTCTTCGGGGATTTCGGTCACGGGCTTGACGGTCATTCCCAGTTGGTTCGCCATGGGCGTTCTCCTCTCCTTGTCTAGAACGGCGACTTCACGAGGCCCCAGGTGGGGCTGTTCACCGCCATGTCGATATCGCGCGCGAAGACCGGGAACCCCTGGTAGCCGTGGTACGGACCGGAGTAGTCCCAACTGTGCATCTGCCGGAAGGGGAGCCCCATCTTCTGGAAGACGTACTTCTCCTTGATCCCGCTTCCGACCAGGTCCGGCTTCAGCTTGTGGACGAAGTGCTCCAGCTCGTACTCGGAGGCGTCGTCGTAGATCACCGTGGATTCCGGCATCTCCGGCGAGGTCCGTTCGTAGTCGTCGTTGTGGGCGAACTCGTAGCCGGAGCCGACCACGACCATGCCGAGGTCCTCGTAGGCGCTGACCGTGTGACGGGGGCGCAGCCCCCCGACGTAGAGCATCACCTTCTTCCCCTCGAGGCGGGGACGGTATTCGTCGACCACCGCCTGCATCATCGGGTCGTACTTCGCGATGACCTTCTCCACGTTCTCCCGGATGGCGTCGTCGAACCGCTCCCCGATCTTCCGCAGGCTCTCGCGGATCTTCGTCGGCCCGAAGAAGTTGAACTCCAGCCAGGGGATGCCGTTCTTCTCTTCCATGACCCGGGCCATGTAGTTCATCGAGCGGTAACAGTGGATGAGATTGAGCTTCACCTGGTGGGTCGCCGCGATCCGCTCCATCTCGCCGTCGCCGGTCCAGGTGGCCTTGACGTTCAGCCCGATCTCGGCGAGGAGCGCCTTGGCGGCCCAGACGTCGCCGCCGATGTTGTAGTCGCCGATCAGGGCGATGTCGTACGGGGTCGGGCTTTCCGCGAACTCCCGGGTCTCGATGATGTAGTCCCGGATCGTGTCGTTGGAGATATGGTGCCCCAGCGACTGGGAAACCCCGCGGAACCCCTCGCAGTTGCACGGTACGACCGGCTTGTCGAGCTCCTGGGTCATCTTTTTCGCCACGGCGTTGATGTCGTCGCCGATCAGGCCGACCGGGCACTCGGAGAGGACCGAGATCCCCTTGGCGAGCGGGAAGAGCTCGTTGGCCTCTTTCAGCAGGACGGCCAGCTTCTTGTCCCCGCCGTAGACGATGTCCTTCTCCTGGAAATCGGAGGTGAACTGCATGGCGAAACTGGTGACGCCGGGGACGCCGCTCATCAGGTTCCTGCGGGTCCCCCACGAGTACCAGCCGCAGCCGACCGGCCCGTGGGACACGTGGATCATGTCGCGGATGGGGCCCCAGACCACCCCCTTGGCGCCGGCGTAGGCGCATCCGCGGGCGCTCATGACGCCGGGGACCGTTTTGCGGTTCGACTTCACGCAGGCGCCGCACGCCGCCGGATCGTTGGGAGCCAGGTGCGGAGCGCGTTTTTTCCGCCCCTTCTCGGGATAGGCGGCCAGCGCCTCGTCGATCATCCCCTGGGTCGATTCCCGGGTGATGCCTTCGATTTTCTTGACGGGCGCGCTCATCGGCTCGCGCCTTCCGCGACGCCGACGATCGATTCGTCGTCGTCCTGGATGACGCCGAACTCCATCAGCAGCTCCTCGAGCTCCTCCATCTGCAGCGGCTTCGGGACGACCAGCATCTTGTTCTCGGCGATCTTCCGGGCCAGCTCCCGGTATTCCTCCGCCTGGGCGTGTTCGGGGGAGTACTCGATCACGGTCATCCGCCGCAGCTCGGCGCGCTGCACCTGGTTGTCGCGGGGAACGAAATGGATCATCTGGGTTCCGAGCCGCTTGGCGAGCGCCTCGATCAGGTCGGCCTCGCGGTCCGTGTTGCGGGAGTTGCAGATGAGCCCGGCGAGGCGGACCTTCCCCGAGGAGGCGTACTTGAGGATCCCCTTGGCGATGTTGTTGGCGGCGTACATGGCCATCATCTCGCCGGAGACGACGATGTAGATCTCCTCGGCCTTGTTCTCGCGGATCGGCATGGCGAAGCCGCCGCAGACGACGTCGCCCAGGACGTCGTAGAAGACGAAGTCCAGGTCGGGCACATAGGCGCCGTTCTCCTCGAGGAAGTTGATCGCCGTGATGACTCCGCGGCCCGCGCACCCCACCCCCGGCTCCGGCCCGCCCGACTCCACGCACCGGATGCCGCCGTACCCGACCTTGAGCACATCCTCCAGCTCGAGGTCGTCGACGGTGCCGCGCTCGCGGACCAGGTCCATGACGGTGTTCTGGGCCTTGGCATGGAGGATGAGGCGGGTCGAGTCGGCCTTCGGGTCGCAGCCGACGATCATGCACTTCCTTCCGAGGGAGGCCAGGCCCGCCACGGTGTTCTGGGTCGTGGTCGATTTGCCGATGCCGCCTTTCCCGTAAATCGCGAGCTGACGCATTTTCTCGTACCTCCTGGTGGTGTGCGGTCCCTGCTGTGAAACCGTCTTACGGGAGGGGAGAGGGCAACGGTCGTGCCAAGATTCGCGAACTATTCTCATGAGGAAGGAAATCAAAGGGTTGCGTTATGATGACCAAAACAATAATCCTCTCGGGAGATGGGACGATACAAAATGGTGGCAAGTGTGAGACGATATTGTCGACAATTACGTATCCATGGACGCCGGGCGATCGGGTAAGATGGAGTCATGCGGCCGCCCTCCCTGACAATGAACCTCTGCAACCTCCCTCCTTGGGCGATCGCGTCGCCGCACTTCAACCGGAATCCGCAACCGATCGAAATCCAGGGGGTGCGGAGGGCCCACCGCTTCCTCTTCGACCGGCTCGACCGCCTCTCGGACCCGGGCGACCGGGCCGGCGCGTTCCACGACTACATGGACGTGGCGTTCCAGCTCGGCCACTGGGACGAGGAACGTTCGGCGCTCGGACGAAAATCGCTCCGGAACAGCTACCGCCGGTACCTCCGCGGGTGGATGTTCGACGCGAACTCGATCGAGGGAGCGGCCCTAAAAGGGTGGGTGGAGAGCCGGATCGGCATCCCCCCCACCTTCCACCGGGATCCGATCGAGGACATCCACTCGGAGGCGTACGCCCGGTACATGGCGGACAGGATGCGGGCGATGTCGCAAACCAGCGCGATCTTCGCCCAACTCGACGTGCTTTATGAATTCGTCCAGGACGAGTTGCGGCGGACGCGCAACGGGACGGCGGCCGTGACCCTCTTCCGGGGAGTCCACGACTTCGCGGAGCACAAGGTCCTTGCGGAAACGGGGAAGGACCGCTGCCTCCTGCGGCTGAACAACCTCAACTCCTTCACGCGCTGTTTCGAACGGGCGTGGGAGTTCGGCACCCGCGTCTTCGAGGTCGTCGTCCCCCTGTCGAAGGTCTTCTTCGAGGCGGGGATCCTCCCGGGACTGGTCGCGCGGGGGGAGGAGGAGGCGCTGGTGATCGGCGGCGACTACGAAGTGACGATCCGGCGGTATTGAACAGGATATCCCGGTGATCCCCTCCCTCGACATGGCCGATGTCCTTTCCCGCGCCCGGGCCGCCTTCCTCGGGGTGGCGGTCGGCGACGCCCTGGGCGCGACGACCGAGTACCTGATGCCCGAGGAGATCCGGCGCCTGCACGGGGTCCACGACCGGATCGTCGGCGGCGGCTGGCTCCACCTTGCTCCCGGGCAGGTCACCGACGACACCGAGATGTCGCTGTGCATCGCCCGCGCCGTCATCGACGCGGGGGGATGGGACCTCCCGGGAATCGCGGACCGGTTTGCCCGCTGGATGAAGGGGAAGCCCGTCGACCTCGGCGCGACCTGCCGCCGCGGCATCCGGGATTACCTGCTCAAAGGGCAGCTCGAGACGCCGCCGAACGAGTGGGACGCCGGAAACGGGGCGGCGATGCGGATGGTCCCCGTCGCCCTGTGCACGCTGGGCGACGAGGAGCGGATGGCCCGGCTCGCCGTCGCGCAGGCGCGGATCACCCACAACCACCCCCTCTCGGACGCGGCATGCGCCGGCCTGGGGCGGATGGTTCAGCGGGCGATCCTGGGCGCCTCCAGGGCGCAGCTGCGGGCGGCGGCGGAGGAACTCTGCGCCCGCACGCCCGCTTTCCGCTTCGAACCGTACCGGGGGGAAGCATCGGGGTACGTGGGAGACACGGTGCGCACCGTCTTCCATCACTTCTTCGGAACCGGAAATTTCCGAGACTGCCTCGTGGCGACGGTCAACCAGGGCGGCGACGCGGACACCACCGGGGCGATCGCGGGGATGATCGCCGGGGCCCACTACGGACGGAAAGGAATCCCCGAGCGGTGGCTGCGCCGGCTCGATCGGCGGGTCCGGGACGAAGTGGAGGCGGCGGCGGGGCGGCTGGTCGCGCTGTCGCCCGCTGCGGGGAACGATCCGGAAGGGAGGAACGGGGCCGTATGAGCGGGACGAACACGCCGGAGAGCGGATCGGCCGGAGCGGTTTCCCCGCGGGACCTCGAGCGGCGGATCATCGAGCTGACCGCCCTCTACGAGATCAGCAAGGTGCTCACGGAATCGCTGGACCTGGCGGTGACGAGCCGCAAGGTCCTCAAGCTGTTGTCCCAGATGGTCGGGATGGAGCGTGGAACGTTCCTCCTGCTCGAGCCTGGAAGCCGGCGGATCTCGATCGTCGCCGCGGTGGGAATGACCGACGAGGAGATCGCGCGCGGGACGTACCGGGTGGGAGAGGGAATCGTCGGAAACGTGCTCGCCGCGGGCACCCCCGTCGTCGTGCCGAACATCGGCGACGAACCGCTTTTCCTCGACCGGACCGGCGCGCGCTCCCGGCTGGCCGGCCGGGACGAGATCGCCTTTCTCTGCGTCCCCGTAAAGGTGGGCGGTGAGACGATCGGCGTCCTTTCCGTCGACCGCCTGCCCGTCGAGCGCGTCTCCTTCGACCGGGACGTCCAATTTCTCACCATCGTCGCGGGGACACTCGCCCAGGCGGTCCGGATCAGCGAGATGGTGCGGGACGAGAAGCAGCGGCTCCTGGACGAGAACCTGAACCTCAAGTCGGAGCTCAAAGGGCGATACCGCTTCGAGAACATCATCGGCGGAAGCGACCGGATGCAGGAAGTCTTCGGGCTCGTCGACCGGGTGAGCCGGAGCGCCGCCACCGTGCTCCTCCGGGGGGAGAGCGGCACGGGAAAGGAGATGATCGCCAAGGCGATCCACTACAACAGCCCGCGCGCCCAGGGACCGTTCATCAAGCTGAACTGCGCCGCCCTCCCGGAGACGCTCCTCGAAACCGAGCTGTTCGGCCACGACAAGGGGGCTTTCACGGGCGCGGTGGGCGAGAAGCGGGGGCGTTTCGAGATGGCCCACGGCGGCACCCTCTTCCTCGACGAGGTCGGCGACCTCCCCCTCTCTTTTCAGGTGAAGCTTCTGCGCGTTCTGCAGGAGCGGCAGTTCGAGCGGGTCGGGGGAACCCGGACGATCTCCGTGGACGTGCGCCTCGTCACCGCCACGAACCGGGACCTGGAGGAAGCGGTGCGAAAAGGGATCTTTCGGGAAGACCTCTACTACCGGCTCAACGTGATCCCCATCTTCCTGCCTCCCCTGCGGGAGCGCAGCGAGGATTTGCCGGCCCTCGTCCAATTCTTCCTCGACCGGTTCAACAAGACGAACGGGCGGAAGATTCGCCTCTCCAGCGCGGCCGTCTCCTGCCTCCGCGCGTACCCCTGGCCCGGGAACGTGCGGGAACTGGAGAACGCGATCGAGCACGTGGTCGTCATGGCGCGCGGGGACGAGGCAGGCGAGGAGGACCTTCCCCCGTGGCTGTCCGCCCCCGGGACCGTTCCGGCCGTCCCCGCCGGCGGGGCCCCGTCCGTTTCCCCTCCTGCCGCGGCGTCCCCTTCCGGGGCGGCAGGCCGCATCCCCCCCCTCGAGGAGGCGGAACGGAGGATGATCGTCGACGCCCTGGACCGGTGCGGCGGCATCCAGTCGCGCGCCGCGCTGCTGCTCGGGATCACGGCGCGCCAGATCGGGTACAAGATGCGGAAGTACGGGCTCGGCGGGAAGGGACGGCGGTAGAGGCGACGCGGCCGGCGGCGCCTCTGCCTCAATGCGCCGCGGCGCGCCCTACACGCTCACGACCTTCACCGCACCTTGCAGCGCGGCGATGATATCGGTCATTTTCCCCACGGTGCCGACCTCGACCTTGTCCGTCAACCCGAAGTAATCCAGGCAGGTTCGACACAGGATCAATTTCGACCCTTGCCGTTCCAGCGTCCGGAGGCTGTCGATGGCAACGGATCCCGCGCAGGCCAACCGGACGCCGTCGGCGTAAAAGAGGATCGATTCCGGACCACCCCCGGATTCCGCCAATATCCCGAAGAAATTGGCGGCGAGGATCCTCTGAAGATCCTCCGGCGCCTGCCCCAGGCCGTTACGCGCCACGATGTAGACGGTCCCTGTCTCCATGCGGGTTCCCCCTCCTCTATAGTTCGCCGAGCGCTTCCCTCATGATCCGGTAGAGGTCGGTGTTTTCGAGCGCCCGGCCCACCGCCTCGCTTCCCGGACCCTGGGCCCATACGGGGACATCCGTGCCGGTGTGGTTCCCCGACGTCCAGCCGGCGGTCACGCACTCCCCCGGCTGCGGTATGCGGTTCGGCCCGTTGATCGCGAATCCGCCCGTCTCGTGGTCGGGGGCAATGATCAGAAGGGTATGGTTTCTCCGTTCAGGGGTCGAATCGATCCAGTCAAGAACGGCCTTGACGGCGTCGTCGAAGGCGAGCGTCTCGCCGACCTGGTACTTGACGTCGTTGGCGTGATTGGCCCAATCCACCTGGGACCCTTCGACCATCAGGAAGAACCCTTTGCGGTGCTTCTCGAGCATGGTCAGCGCGGCGACCGTCATATCCTTCAGGTGCGGTTCCGCCGTCCCGTCGGCGCGAAGGATTTCAGGCGTCATCCCTTCCGGTGCGAAAAGGCCCAGCAGTTTCGTTTCCCCGGCATCCAAGGCGCTGTTCATCTG
This sequence comes from Deltaproteobacteria bacterium, assembly GCA_021802685.1. Classification (GTDB taxonomy): domain Bacteria; phylum Desulfobacterota; class Deferrimicrobia; order Deferrimicrobiales; family Deferrimicrobiaceae; genus UBA2219. Next base: position 21,776 of record JAJZRM010000003.1, read on the forward strand.
GTCGCGTGTCCGGACGATCGAATAACCGTCCTGCTTCGCCTTGGCGGCAATGTCGCCGCCCGTACCGCACAGGTCGGGCGAGGGAGGATTGAACTTCTTCATGCCGCCGCCGAGGATCACATCCGGCTTGCTGACCTCGATGTACTGCCTGGCGATCTCGGTCTCGCAGTTGCGGTTCGCCACGTGGGCCCCGAAAGCCGCGGGGGTCGCGTGGGTTATCGTGGAGGTCGCGACCAGTCCCGTGCCCATTTTCTTGCGCTTCGCGAGCTCGAGAATGCTGGGGAGGTAAGGGCGGCCGTCGCCGTGGAAACAGATCTCGCCGTTGTTGAACTTCTCGCCGCACGCCCATGCCGACGCCGCGGGAGCGGAATCGGTGATCGCGCTGTTGGCCGAATAAGTCCTCTGGTAACCGATTTCCTCCAAGGTCTCGAGATGAAGCGGCGGTCCGTCGATGCCGTTCCGGAAGATCCGGGCGGCGGTGACGTCCGCCAGCCCCATCCCGTCGGGGACCATGAAGATGATGTTCCGAACCTCACGGTTCCGGATCTCGTGCCGGTCCCTCCGACCCTTCCCGGACGGATAGCCGGGCCCGGAAAGCACGGCGCCGAGAAGGGCGGCGGTGGCGGCCATCATGATCAGGGGACGTTTCGCGACGATCATTTCGGTCTCCTCCCGGGGTCGCGTCGATTTCCGGCGGCGCCGTCCCGCTCCGGGAGGCGTCATCGCGGATCGCGACGAGGACATCGTACTCCATACGCCTCACCCGGGTACGAGCCGCGGGTCAAGTGTCGGTGAAGCCGGCTCCCGTCCCTCCGGGGCCGACGACCTCCTTCATCCAGAGGAGGATGTCCAGCAGGGCGTACACGAGGGCCGCGGCGGTGTACCGGGTCGGGGCCGACCGCTCCGCGTCGGCGTGGACCGCGTCGGAGGCGACCTTGTAGACGGTCTCGGACAGCCGGTAGATCGGCGACCGGTGGTGGATGAATACCGTCCCGCGGTAGAGGCGCTCTTTCGGGTCGTAATTTCCTTTCAGGTGCTCGAGGATCATCCCCACGTTGACGGTGGGGCGGGCGACCCCCTTGTCGCGAAGGACGATGTACGCCTCGGGGACCATGTCGGGGCGCAGGCGGGCGAGCGCGATGTAGACCCGCTCCTGGAGAACCCGGACGTTGGCGATCGTTCCGCGGATGCGCGGCAGGGACGCCTCTTCGAGCGACAGGAGGCACGACAGGAGGTCCGCGGCCGCCTCTTCCCCCAAATGCTCCCGGGCGACCGCGATCGCGTCGGCATGCCGCCGGGCGGCGGCGAACCGGGCCTGTCCCCGCGCCCGGCCGGCCAGCGCGTCGAGCATCCGCCCCTCGTCCCGACCCTTGCGGTACACCTCCCACGTGCCCGCGAAGTCCCGGGAGAACCGGTCGAACAGCGGCTGGATTCCGGTGATGACGGCTACGGAGACGTCGGGGGCCTTCTCCGTCAAGTATTTCGTGGCGGCGATGATGAACGAGGAATCGGGGACCTCGTCGGCGGCGTTGCGATAGCATTCGACGTCGAGGATCGCCCCGCACAGGAGGGCGCCCGCGCCCGATTCGACGATCCCCTTCGCCTCCTCCAGGGACGACGCGTGCCGCAGGGCGATCCCGCGGGTCTGGGCGTCCCGGAAAAGCGCCTCGGCGTACCGGTCGTCGTCGTCGACCAGCAGCATCGTCATCGCGTCTTCCCCGCTCACCATCCCCTCCTCCTCGGAAGCGCGATCCGGAAATGGACGGGGTCGTTCCCGACCTTCCGGAACGTCCCCCCGTGGATCTCGACGAACTTCCGGATCCACGCCCCGCCGAGTCCCCGCCCCCGGCTGTTTTTCCCCTTCCGACCGAACGTGAGGAAATCCCGGGTCGAGAACCCTTCGGGAAACGGAACGCCGTTGTTCGTGCAGTCGACGATCGTCTCCCGGGCGGTCTGTTGGATCTCGAACCGGATGAACGGCTTCCCGCGCGGGACGAAACCGTCGGGGAAGCCGTGGACCTCGGCGTTGCGGACGAGGTTGCGGACCGCCTGCACGAACGAGGTTCGGTGGAGCCGGACCGGCCGGGCAACCTGGATGTCGAACCGGACCTCCACCTTGCCGCCTCCCTCGACCGGCGCGATCTCCGACCGGAAGAGGGCGGGCAGGTCGACTTCCTCGAAGTCTTCGGGCGAGAACCGGTCGCCGAAGATCCGCTCGGTGTCCTCGAGGACGTCGCGGATCTGCTTCAAGGCGACGACGGTGGCCTCGATCGCCTCGGCGGCGGTCTCCCCGCTCCCGTCCCGGCGCCGCGAAACGACCTCGTCGAGCCGCCCGGACCGCGCCAGGTGCTCCCGGACCGCATCGAGGGGGGATGCCGCGACCCGGATCGCCGGGTTGACGCAGTGCGCGATGTGCCGCACGACATCGACCCCCGCTTCCCGCCGTCCGTCGAGTTCCCGGGATCGCCGGCGCGCCCGACGCGTCTCGAGGGCGTGGTCCAGGACCGCGGCGGCGGTCATCAGGGCAACCACGGCCGCCGGGCCGGCCGGGGGGACCGGAACATCCGGGTGCCATCCCGCCGCCGCGAACGCCGCGAAGACCGCCCCGTTCGCGGCGAGCATCCGGCCCATCGATCCGGCCCAGGCGATCGCGGCGGCCGACAGGACGACCGCGGCGAGGTAGGAGAGGGCGGCCGGGGCCAACGGCGTGGGGTGGTGGCGCGCCGCCATGGCTCCGATGTAGAGCAACGACATTTTTTCCGTGGCGGCGGCGAGCACACTCTCCGGGAGGCGGGACCGCCCGACGAAGAAGACCGGAAGCGCGATCAGGAGCCCGCTGATCGCGTCGGTCGCGAAAAGGCGGAAACGCGTCGCGGACATCGCTTCCCGCACCGCGGCGAACCGGGCGCGGGGCGGCCCGGCCGGTGCGTCGGACAGGACGGTAGCCACGGGCACTTTCAGTACCGGGCGTTCAGGTCCAGTTGGAAAACGTCGATCGAGAGCTGCCCCCCCGATATCTCATCGGCCGAATGCCACCTGCCCGCGAGCCAGACGTTTCGCATCAGGCCGTACTCTCCCCCGAGCGTGAACCCCTTGGCGTTCGTCCCTCCCAGGTGGAAGTCGGAATCGGTGAACGCGTCGATGACGGCATCGGCCTCGAGTCGCTTGTAGAAGAAGTACCCTTTCCAGTCGCCCCCTTCCCGGACCGTGGGGTGGCCCACGGCGACTCCCAGCAGCCAGCCGTCGATTTCCTCCGGGACGCCGGTCACTCCGGTGCGCGCCTCGACGTCCCCCCGGTCGAAGCCGATGTTCCGGACGTAATCCCCGACGAAGACGAAGTGGACCGGGTCGAACCATCCGAGGTCGACGTTCAAGGTCAGATCGACCTCCCGGAACTCCGACGCGAGCGCGGTCTTGACCGCCGTGGACGGGTCGATGTCGAAGAGGGTGTTCCCCTTCTGCTGAAAAAGCGGCGCCGTGAAGTCCTGCTGGCCGGGAATCCCCGGGTCGTTCACCTCCCCGACGACGTTCCGGAAGTGATAGTACGAAGCGCCGGCCCGGACCGATACGTTGTCCGTGGGACGCCATTGGGTGCCGGCCTGCCCGGCGAAGAGCCACTTGTCCTTCGCCGAGAACTCCTCCTCCTGAAGAGGGAAGACGCCCGCAGTCGCGAAGGCGCCGAAGCGGCCCGCGACGTGGCGCGCGAAGGTGACCGCAACGCCGTCGAAGTTCAGGTCCGCGTCCCAGACCAGGTCGGTCGCGAAGAACGGGTTCGGGATCCGGCCGGCGGTGGCGATCCATTCATTCGACGGCGTCCAGCGGAGGTACCCCTGCTCGAGGACGAAGCTCTTCTTGTTCCAGTATTCGCCGAGCGTCTGGTTCGTCGAAACCGGTTCGGTGAGATTCCCCGTGGCAAGCCGCAGGTTCGCGCCGATCGTCTCCGAAACCTTCGCCTTGACGCCGAGCCGGGCTCGGAGGCGGAGGCGGTACCGGTCGTCCGAGGTGTTCAAAACCTGGTCGGGCTTGTCGGGCCGGAAGAGCGTGGCGTTCCCATCCCCGTACAGGTCCGCCTGCGCGCGCAGGCGCAGGTCCCCGGAGAGCGTGAACCTTTTCGCCCATTCCGGGACGGCCCGCTTCTTCGCGTCCCTTTCGATCTCGGATCTCGCCGCGGGGGGAACCTGTTTCTTCACCTCGGCGGAAACCGCCGCGGGGATCTCGCTCGTGACGCCTTCGGCGACCCGGTCGGACGGGCCTTTGCGGACGAGGCGTGCGAGCATCGCGGCGGCGTCCTCGTCGGAGGCGACGCCCTGCGCGCGCAGGATGTCGATCATCGCCCGGATGTACGCCGGCGGCTGCGTCGTCCGCGCGTACGGGATCTCGGCGTCCTCGAAGACGATCTGGGGCGGCGGGGTCGCAGGACGCTCCGTGCCCGGCGGAAGGATCCGTTCGTCGAGCCCTTGCGCCTCGCGTTCGGAGAGGATCCCCTGCCCCCGGAGGCCGTAGACGACCTCCTTCACGTCGTCCTCGCGCATCTCGATGCGGAGAGACGGGGACGGGAGCGCGGAAGCCGGCTTCGCCGCGGGCCGCGCCGAACGGACGAACCATTCCCCGGCGACGTCGCGACCGCGGAACGCACGACGGTAGAGGACCGCGCCTTCCGGCTCGGAGACGATCCCCTGCGCGCGCAGGATGTCGATCATCGCGCGGAGGTACGCGGGCCCCTGCGTCGGCGGCGCCGTGGGGGACGCCGTCTCCGCGAGGACGGGCGCGGTCGCCTCCGGCGACGGCGCCGCATCCCCGGCGACGCGGACCCGGGCGGCGAGGCCGGCGGCCTCGGCGTCCGTGACGAGGATTCCCTGCGCCCGCAGGCCGTCGATCGCCGCGCGGATGCCGTCTGGAGGCATCTCAACCCTCGGAGGAGCGGGGGGGAGCGCCGCGATCTCCGCGATCCGCTGTCCGATCGCCTCCGCCTCGCGCCGGGAGAGAACCCCTTTCGAGCGGAGGATCTCGATCAGGTCGGACAGGCCGGCTTCGGACGCCTCCCCGGCCGGGGACGGCGTCGCGAGGGGGCCGCAGAGCGCGACGGTGAGCGCGGCGATGACAAGCCATACGGGCGGAACCTTCATTTCGGTACCTCCTGGGGGTTATCGGGGGGGCGTCCCCCGCGAAGCCGGGCCGGTCTCACCCTTGGGCGGCGATACGGATCGTCCTGGTACGCGAGCTGCCTTCCGGGGGAGGTTCGCTGACTTTCATCCGGTTCAGCGATTTCAGGACCGCCTCGTCGAGGATCGCGTCTCCGGAAGGCGCGACGAGCTTCCTGCTAAGGATGGTTCCGCTCCCGTCGAGGGTGATCCGGACGGTCACATGCCGTCTCCCGCGCTGCCGCTCGTCGTCGCCTTCGAGGAGTTTCCGGAGCGACCGCCAGACGTCGTCCTGGATCCGTTTCACGTAGACGCCGTACACCGCGAACGGAGAGGGGCCTCCACCTCCCCCTCCTCCGGTTCCGCCTCCCAGCGTGATCGCCCGGCCGCCCTTGCGCCCGACGAGGCCGAACGCGTCGGAACCGGACCCGCCTTCGGCGTCGACCCCGAGATCGGCCCCTGCCGGCGGCCCGGGCTCCGTCGGACCGGGTTGTGCCGGCGATGCCGCCATCGTCGGGGTCTCGATCATCTGCCGGATATCCTCGACCGGCTTCGGCGCCTCCTTCGGCGGTTCCGGCTCCGGCGGCTTCTCCTTCACCTCCTGCGGCCGGACCAGCGTCACGTTCTGGAACGTCGTCTTCCGGGGGCCGCCCGTGTCCGTTACGATCAGGTACCCCAGGTACCCGATCCCCCCGGCGAGGAGGCCCAGGACGACCGGGACGAGGAACGACCGCCTCCTGCGCCGCGCCGTCACCTGCCCCGCCTCCCCGTCACTTCACCAGTTTCTGCGTGACGAGCCCGAGCTGGGTGATCTCGAGCTTCTGAAGGAGATCGAGGACGTCGATCATCCGCTTGTAGGTGATGCTCTCGTCTCCCCGGACCACGACCGGCAGATTGGGGTTCGATGCCTTGAGCGCCGCAAGGCGAATCTCGAGCTCCGACATCGTCACCGGGAACGAATCGAGATAGATCGTCCCGTCGGCGAGCACCGTGATCGCCTTCGTGCTCTGCCGGATCTTTCCCGCCGCGGCCGACGCTTTCGGCAGGTTGACGGAGATCCCCTGCACCGAACTGGTGATGACGATCATGAAGACCAGCAGCAGGTTCCACGCGAGGTCGAGCATCGGGACGACGTTGATCTCGTCCATCGCCTCGAACTCGCTGAAGGGATTCTTCCTTCCCGACATGTCAGGCCGCCTCCTCGTCCGGCCGGATCTTGATCAGGAACTCGTCGATGAATAGATACGTGTCCGCCGTGATCTCCTTGATCTTTACCGTCAGGTCGCTGTAGGCGAAGAGGGACGGGATCGCGACGAGCAGCCCCGCAAGGGTGCATGCAAGCGCGGAGGCGACGCCCGGCGCGATCGCCGAGAGGTTCGCCTCGCCCGCTTCGGCGAGCCCGGCGAACGTGTTGATGACGCCCCAGACCGTCCCGAGGAGTCCCAGGAACGGTCCGCCCGAGATGCACAACATCAGGATGTTGAGCCCCGCGCTCATCTTCCGGCTCTCGTGGATCGACGCCTTGTTGAGGGCGGCCTGGATCGACTCGGCGACCTTGTTCGGAATCTTTCCCGAAGGCCCGCGGTCCTCGTTCGCCGTGTGCCACACCGAGAGCTCCTCGCAGCCGGCGAGATAGACGCGGAAGATCGACGAGTCGTCGAACTCGCCCTCCTGGATCTCGAGATCGAGCGGATGCGTCGTCGCGCGCATCTTCTCGGTGAAGTCGGCGTTCCCGGCGAAGGTCCGCTGGAGGTACTGGAACTTCCCGAGGAAGATGTAGGTGGCCCAGACCCCCAGGAGGCCGAGGACTCCGATGATGACCCAGCCGTCGAGCGTGATCGTCCGGACGACGACCTTCATCAGGTGGATCGTGTCGGATCCCCCGGATTTTCCCGTCTCCGCCGGTTGGACCGCCGCCAGTTTGCCGTCCTGCCCCATCGACGCGGCTTCCGTGAGGAACCAGGCCGCGGACCGGGCAACCGAGGAGATGCGGAGCTCGTCCAGCTCCCCGGAAAACGCGTGGCCGCCCTTCGCCGCGGCGCCGACGAGGAGATCGCCTTCCAGTTCGGGGAGCTTGGCCGGCGCGGCGGCCGAGGAGACCTCCTTTCCGTCGACGTAGACCACGAGCTTGCGGCCGCCTTCCGCCACGGCGGCGAGGTGATGCCACCGGTTCGGCGCGATCTCGCCTCCCGGCTTCGTCCGGACGGACTTCCTCCCCGAAGAGATGCCGAGGTACGGCTTCGTCCCTTCGATCCCGAGGACGACCGCGTCGCCCCCCTGCTCCCGCGAGAGGAGGTACGCGTTCTTCTGCGGCCCGTCGATCTTCACCCAGGCGGAAACCGAAAACCCTTTCGCGAACGACAGGGAGGCGGAAGGTTTGACGACGACGTTGTCGCCCGGACTCCCGAACGCGATCCCGTTGCCGACCGCCGACGGGACCCCCTGCTTCCCCTGAAACGAAGCGGAGTGGTTCCCGTACCCGGTCGCGTCGCGGGGAATCCCTTCCGTCTCCGCGAAATGCAGAACGAGCGCCTGGGGGGTGTCGAACGTTCCGCCCGGATCCTGCGCGTCCTGGACCGCGCCGTTTCCGAAGTAGAGCCAGACCGTGTTCTGGGAATTCCCCCCGGTGATCTGCGGGACGCGGACCCACAGAAGCGCGATCCCCTGCTTCGGGTCGTATTTTTCGATGTGGTGCTTCAGCGGGGCCTTGTCGTCGGCCGATACGAACCGGATGTCGGATCCGTCTTCCTTCGCGGCGGCGAAATCGAAGTTCCCCGTGTGGAGGCGGACCAGCACGGAGACATCGGAGACGGTGTCCTTGACGTCGGCGCCCGCCGACGAGGTGTTCAGCACCACTTTCATGCGCCCGGACCATTTCGCGTCCCACCAAGCCTGCGCGCCTCCGGCCGGCAACGTCACCAACGCGGCGCAGGCGAGCGCGATCCACGCTACGAAACGAGCGTTCTTCATCCTTCCCTCCGGTTCACGGCGTCTTCCGGCAGCGGGCGCGGTTCCCGCTACCGTTTTTCCTCCTCGGCATCGCCTTCGGCGGAGTCGAACGACAGGACCTTGACGTCGAGCCAAAGCGCCGAGAACTCTTTCTTCGTCTTCTCGACGGCGGCCGCCCTCTCCGCGGGGGTTGGTTCGACGGCGGCGATCGCATCGATCGACTTGGTAGCCTCGGCGAGCGCCCCGGCTCCGGCAAGCGCCCCCAGGTTGACCGACGCGGTCTGCGCCGGCACGCCCATCCCCTGCGCCGAGAAGGAGATCCGGTTCGCGTTCAGGACCTGGGTCGCTCCGAGGAACACATTGGTCCCCGCGATCCCCGCCTCCCCCGCGTCGATCGCCCCGGTCGGCGCAAAGAGGTAGATGTCCCCCGCCGGAGGCATCGCCTGCCCGAACCCGG
>JAJZRM010000211.1 GCA_021802685.1 Deltaproteobacteria bacterium
GGGGCTCCCTCTTTTTTTGCGGTGAGCGTTGCATTATTTACGCAGAAATCAATAATACGCCGGTAATTCCCGCGCCTTAATGTCTGATGCCGTCGGGGCGCGGAAAGATCGCCCTTTGAGAGAAGCGGGAATCGGCGCGGAGGGGGACCGTCCCCTCCGCGCGCGCCCCTTACTGCTTCTTGGGGATCTCGGCCGACAGCGCCGGCGCCATGTTCTTCATGTCGGCGGGATCGCCGGTGGGATGGCGCACGACCATGACCATGCTCCACTTGCCGAAGGGTGATTCGGACAGGGCGGCGTCATACGATCCCTTGCCCTGCCCGTCCGCCCGAAACGTGTACGGCGCGTTGCCCGCTCCGGCCTCATGTTTCTTCGGCTTCATGTTGACGAACCAGACCGTGTAGACCCCGTTCGGACGAAGCCCCTCTGCCTGGATCCGTATTCTGCCGTCATCCAGGGAGGCGGTTGCGCTCGCTTCGGGGCTGTCTTTTTCCGCCTTTAGCGGGATCGAGACGCCTCCCGCGCCGGCGGCGCCGGCGAAGGCCAGGAACGCCAGGGCCAGCGTGACGCATGCGACCTTTCTTGCGACCGACATGGCGAATCTCCTTTTCTGCAGCCGCTGCCGGGTGCCTCGGAAGGCCCCTGCGGTCGGCTTTTTCCCTTCCATGCCGATTAGTCATTGCAGAGGAGGATTCCTTACAGGGGATCGGGGACCGCCTGGAGGCGGTCCAACGGTTGTGGAGTTACGGGTTGTTACGGAGAGACTTCCTGATCCGCTCCTTCGCCTCCTCCGACAGGTTTCCCCCGGACGGGTCCACGGGCATTTCCTCCACCGCCGCGAGATGCCTGGCTGCCCCGCGGATCAGGTTCAGCTGCCGTTCGTACCTCGCGCAGAACCCGCACATGAGGAGATGGAGGCGCACCCCGATCCGCCTTCCGATGGGGAGAGAGGTGTCCATCGACTCGGAAAGGAGACGTGTCACGTCCTTGCAGGAAAGCATCAAGATCCCCTTTCCGCACTCTTGTCGAACCAGCGGGTTTCCAGGCACCTGCGCAGCAGCATCCGGGCGCGGTGGAGGATCACCCAGAGATTGGTCTCGGTAACATTCAAAATCTTACAGATCTCTCCGGTGTCCGCCCCCTCGATCTCCCGGAGGGTGAAGGCGTTCGCGTGTTTCCTGGAAAGCCCGGAGAGGCATTTCGTGAATTGATCGAAGAATTCCTTCCGGCGGAAGAGGTCGGCCGGATTCCCTCCCCATTCCGTCGGTCCATTCGACCAGCGCCCTGTGGCGTCGAACCGATCGTCTTCCGGCGGGTCCCGGGGGTCCCCATCCGGCAGAGACACCTCCCGGGCCTGGCGCCGGAAATGGTCGGCGATCTTGTGTTTGAGGATGCCGATCAGCCAGGTGGTTTCGGAGGATTCGCCGGAAAACGAACGGCGGCTTTCAAGGGCCGCGAGGAACGTCTCCTGCACGAGGTCCTCCGTCGCCGAGCGGTCCCTCAGACGAAGCATCGCGTACCGGAACAGGTAGTCTCCGTACCGGTCAACCCAGTCCGATGGATCGGCGCGCTCGGGCTTTTCCACGGGACCATTTATCGCATTTTATCCAAGGGGAAGGCAACAGGTTGTCGCTATGCGCCACAGACGAAGTCGGCTGATCGGAAAGACGGTGCTCGCCGGATACGGCATGGCGCGATATCATCGATCTTGGGGAGGGGGTCACGCCATGGCGCATCGGGCAAGAGTGCTCCTGGACAAGGCGCGCAAGGCCATCGCATCCACCGAAGAGCGGATTCGCCGCCACCCGTACCTGGAGGCCCTGGAGGAGCGGCGGCTGGAGAAGGGGAAGCTGGCGATCTTCGCGGGCCAGCAGTGCCACATCATCGAGAGCGACCTCCGGAGCGTGGCGCTGATCGTGTCCCGGGCGGAGTCGCAGGGGGCGCGGGACTTTCTCTCGGGAATGCTGCAAGGGGAGCGCGCCGCCATGGCGGCCTTGACGCCTTTCGGGCAGGCGGTGGGGCTGTCGCCGGAACGGATGCATTCGGCGGAGCCGCTCCCCGGGGCGTTCGCCTACAGCGCGTACGTGACCTGGCTCGCCACGTTCGGGACGGCCGCGGAATTCGTGGGGGCGTTCCTGGTCAACCTGGAGGCATGGGGGGCGAACTGCGGGCGGATCAGCCGGGCGCTCCAGGCGGGCTACGGCCTCACCGGGCCGGATGTCGCCTTCTTCGACCTGTTCGCAAGCGCGCCGCCCGGGTTCGAGGAGCAGGGCCTGGCGGTGGTGGAGGAGGGGCTGGACCACGGCGCGGATCCCGTGCGCATCCGGCGCGCGGCCCGCCTGCTGCAAGGGTTCGAGTTGCTGTTCTGGGACACGATGGCGGCCATGCCTTAATTTCGCCCCAGGATGGAATTCAGGCTGTCCTCCAGGGTGTGGATCGTGTACGGCTTTTTCAGGTAGGTGGCGAACCCGTAGGACCGGTAATCCGAGATCACCGGGTTGTCGCAGTACCCGGTCGACACGATCGCGGTCACGTTCGGATCGATCTCCCGCAGCTTCCCGATCGCGGCCTCTCCCCCCATGCCTCCCTTGATCGTCAGGTCGAGGATCACGACGTCGAACGGCTTTCCGGACTTCCTTGCCTGCCGGAACTTTTCGATCGCGTCCTCTCCGTCCTCCGCGACCTCCACCTCGTGACCGAGGAAATCCATCAATTCCCTGGCCACGTCCCTCACCAGTTCCTCGTCGTCCATGACGAGGATCCTCCCTTTCCGGCCGGGGGCCGGGACGGCGGCATGGGTTTCTTCCGCCGTTTCCACGATATCTCCGCTCGACGGTAGGTAAATGACGAAGGTGGCTCCCTTGCCCGGTTCGGACTTCACGTCGATCGCGCCTCCATGGTTCCTGACGATCGAAAACGACGTCGCCAGGCCGAGGCCGCTCCCTCTCGGCTTCGTCGTGAAGTAAGGTTCGAAAATCCTCGGCAGGTTCCGCCCGGAGATCCCCGGGCCCGAGTCCTTGATGGCGATTCGGACGAATTTCCCTCCTTCCGGCAGCGACGGATTGCCCCCCGGGGGCAGGTCCACGTTCCCTGCGGCAATCTCCACGACCCCGCCCTCCGGCATCGCCTCGCGGGCGTTGATCACGATGTTCTGGATCACCTGGCCGATCTGCCCCTGGTCGGCCTCCACCGGCCGCAGATCTTCCTCGATGGCGATCCGTCCGGCGGAATGCGAACCGCTCATGGCGAAATTCACGGAATTCTCGATCACCGACGGAAGGGCGATCCTCTTTTTCACCGGTTTTCCGCCCGTGGAGAAGGTCAGGAGCTGGCCGGTCAGGCCGATCGCGGTGTTGAGCGCCTTTTCCGCCTTTTCGAGATCGGCGAGCGCCTTTTCCTTGTCGTCGACGCAGATCCTGGCCATCGACAGGTAGCCGAACACCCCCTGGAGGAGATTGTTGAAATCGTGTGCGATCCCTCCCGCGAGCAAGCCGACGGATTCCAGCTTCCGGAGCTTTTGCAGCTCCTCTTCGAGTTCCCTGACCTTCGTCACGTCCTTCGCCACGCAGACGATCTCCGAACCGTTGTGTTTGCCGGTCATCGTGGAGCCCGAAAACAGCATGGAAACCCTGTTCCCGCTTTTCGTCCGGTACTCCGTCTCCAGGTTGCTGATGAAGCCTTTCGAGATGATCTCGTCCATGATCTTCCCGCCGGCGTCCCGGTCGCCACGGAAAACGATCTCGATCGGCTTGCCCGCGATTTCTTCCTCCTCGTAACCCAGGAGGGCGAGGGCGGCGTTATTCGCCAGCAGGATCTTGCGGTCCCGGGAGACGACGATGAGGGTGTCGATCATGCTGTCGATGATCTTCCGCATATGTTCCCTGGAGACGGTCACCTTCTCCAGGTTCCCGAGCATCTGGTTGAAGCTGTCGACCAGGGACTTGATCTCGCCCGTGGTCCGGACGTTCACGCGGACGGAGAGATCTCCATCCCCGAGGGTGGACGTCGCGCGGGCAAGTTCCGCCACCGGGTCCAGCACGATCTTTTTCGATGCGATGAACAGCACGGCTCCGAGCGCAAGCGCGACGCAGATGTTGATGGCGATGACGAACAGGATGGTCTTTTCGATCTGTTGACGGATCCGGTAATCCGAAACGCCGATGGTAAGCGTGCCGATGGGCTTGATGTAGGACATGACGGGAACCGAGATTTCGATGATGGATTCCCGCTTCTTGATCGCTTCGATGAGTTCCCGAAGCTCGAGATCCCTGGGTAAACCGGAAAGGATCGCGACGAACCGGGGAGACCGGTAGTTGATGCTGGCGTATTGGGAGGTCAGGATATTGTCTTCTTCGTCGAGGATATAGGTATACGCGATATCGTCCTTGTTGGCTTCGTTTACGATGGCGTCCAACTGGATATCGTCGTTCATGACGATGGCGTCCTTGCTGAGTTTGGCGATGAAGGACGCAAGGCGTTCCCCGTTGGCCACCAGGGAATTCTTGAGCGCCATCCCCTCGTTCCACGCGATGACGCTGCTCAACACGATCGTGCTGGCGAGGAGGATGACGGAAATGACGACCAGGAATCGAAATCGTATGTTTTTATTGAACTTTTCTGTTAGCATGGCAGGTCGGGTCCGGGTCAGCGGTGACCGTTTCGTATCGCGGTCGCCTTCTTCATGAATTCCTCCGGTATCCGGAAATTCCCCGCCCTGGCGGTATCCATGTTGATCAACACGCTGAGTTCCCCGGGAGACTCGATGGGAATCGTCGACGGCGCCGCGCCCCTCAGGATCCGTATGGCTTTTTCCCCCGCGAGGCGGCCGTTCAGATAGGAGTTCGTGCACACGCCCAGGAGCACCCCCTTTTCCACCAGGTCGTCGAGGTGGGTGATCGTGACGACGTTTGCCTTCGCCGCCATGCCGACGATCATCGAAATCCGGCTGTTGACGAGGTTGCTGCCCGTGATGAACATGGCGTCCGACGTCCGAACGACTTCCGGCAATATCTGGCGGAACTCTTCCCTGTTCGTCAAGGGAACCGGGATGACCCGGATTCCGTAGGCGGATCGGGCATCCCTCAAGTCCTTGAGCTGCGCCTCGGAATTCTTTTCGCCGGGAGTGTAGAGGACGGACAATCTCCGCACCTTCCGAACCTCCATCAGCCGGTCGAGCAGATTCGCCATGGGGAATATCGTGGTCGCGCCCGTCGTGTTGTTGCCGGAACTTTTCCAGTCCTTTGCGATTCCCGCCTCCACGGGGTTGTAGACCATCCCGAAAACGATCGGCGTGTCCCTGATCTCCCGGGCGACGGGGATGGTGATCGAAGTGCCGAACGTGACGATCAGGTCCATCTTTCCCGCCGAATATTCCTTCACCAGCTCCGCCGCCCTCGCCTTGTTGGCTTCGGCATTTTCGAAGATCAACCGGGTATTCGGCTCCGCGTACCCCTCTTCCCGCAATTTGTCCGTAAACCCCTTCCTGGCGACGGTGTAGCGG
>JAJZRM010000212.1 GCA_021802685.1 Deltaproteobacteria bacterium
CTGACGGGGTTTGCCGCATTCCGTTGCGGCGGGCCTGGCCGCCGGCGCACCCTCGGCGGGGCGTCCGGCCTGTCCTTGCGGATCGGCCTGCGCGAAACAATTTATGCTACGGGATCGCCGGATGTTTTTCAAGCAAGGCCCGAGGCATTTCCGATCCGTTCCGGCGCCGCCATGGGGGGGAGACATTTCGACTGCGCGGCGAAACCGTGTCCGGGAGTTACGGCTCTTAAAGTCTTAAAAGTGAGTTCCGGGGCCACAGCAGAAAACGTCTTCTTCCGGGACGTGGCTGTACCATCGCCACGTGAACGATCACATCCTGGCGGGCATGGTCCCCGGTTCCAGATCTGCCCGCGAGGGAGGGGCGGCCGCTGACACTCCGCGGGGGGTACGGCGTGGCGCCTCCCCCCGCAGCCGGCCCCGGGGCATCCCCATGACGACCCGCGGACACGCGCCGCTTCTGCCTCTCCTGATCCTGCTTCCCTCCGTCCTGACCGCCGGCGGGTGCGCCACCGCGCCCGACATGAAGCAGGTCATAGAGAGCTCCTACGAGGTCCGGCGGCCTCCGGAAATCATCGGCGCGGACGGCCGGCTCTCGCCCCGGGAGAGCCGGGCGACGCTCGCGGAGATCCGGAAACGGGTCGCATCGACCGACATCCTCGAGCGGCACGCCGCCGTGATGGAGCTGGTGGGCGCCGCCCCGCTGGTCAAGGACAACAAGGCGACGCTGCTGATCGACGGACCCGCCACGTACGCCGCAATGTTCCGGGCGGTGGCGGGCGCCCGCCGCTACATCCTGTTCGAGACGTTCATCCTGCGGGACGACGACGTCGGCCGGAAGCTCGCGGACGAGCTGCTGCGGAAGCGGTCGGAGGGGGTGCTTGTGCGCCTCGTCTACGACAGCGTGGGATGCATCAGGACGCCGGGATCGTTCTTCGAGCGCCTTCGCGACGGCGGGATCCAGGTAGTGGAGTTCAATCCGGTCGATCCGACGCAGGCGGGGAGCCGTTGGCGCCTGACGAACCGGGACCACCGCAAGATCCTCGTCGTGGACGGGAGGGTGGCGATCACCGGCGGCGTGAACATCAGCCAGGAGTACTCGAGCCGGATTTCGGGTCGCGGCGACGATCGGCCGGGAAAGACGGCGTGGCGGGACACGGACGTGCAGATCGAAGGTCCCGCCGTGGCCGAGTTCGGGAAGCTCTTCCGCGACACCTGGCGGCGCCAGGGAGGCCCCGGCCCGCCCGAACCGGCGAGCGGTCCGCCGCACGTCGAGCGGCCGGACCGGAACGACCTGGTGCGCGTCGTCGGCAGCCGGCCGGGGGACGAAAACCGGCTGACCTACGTCATGTATCTGGCCGCCTTCGTGTACGCGCGAAACGCGATCCATATCACCAATTCCTACTTCGTGCCCGACACCGATACCCTCGACGCCCTGATCGCCGCCGCGAGACGGGGGGTGGACGTGAGGATCGTCCTGCCGAGCGCCACGGACCTTCCGCTGACCTTGTACGCGACCCGCTACCATTACACGAGGCTGCTGGAAGCGGGCGTGAAACTGTACGAGCATCGGAGCGAGCTGCTGCACGCCAAGACCGCCGTGATCGACGGCGTTTGGTCGACCGTGGGTTCCACGAACATGGACACGTGGAGCTTCGCGCGCAACGACGAGGTGAATGCCGTGATCCTCAGCCGCGATTTCGCGAAGCAGATGGAGGGTATGTTCGCCCGGGACCTGTCGGACTCGCGTGAGATCCGCCTCGAGGAGTGGAAGCGGCGGCCGCTCTTCCCCAGGCTCCACGAATGGTTCGGCCACCAGCTCCGCCACTGGCTGTAGCCGCGCGCATCTTTTTTTCGTGAAGCCGAAACCGCCGGCCTGGGGGATCGATCGAAAAGGTTAGGCCCACTCGGGACATTGCGCCGTCTCCGGCACGCTCATCCACTACAACGGTTCCATCTTTCGGGACCTTCCTGCTTTGCGCCGGAGAACGCGGAGACGCCGGCATCGTGCCGAGCGTCGTCCCCACGGGCGGAAAGGAGTTCCGCATGAAGGCGAAATCCGTCTTTACTCTGGCGGTGGCGCTGGCCGCGCTGCTGGCCGCCGCCCCGCCGCTGCAGGCGTCTCAGACCGACGACCGGATCGAATCGTCGGCCGCGAAGTCGTACGTGTTCCGGACGCTTCTGAAAGACGACCGCATCGACGTCGACTCCCGGGAGGGCGTAGTCACCCTGTCGGGGAGCGTATCGGAGAGCTCGCACAAGGCCCTTGCGGAGGAAACCGTCGAGGCGCTTCCGGGGGTCAAGCAGGTCGAGAACCGGCTTGCGGTCGTAGAGGAGCCGTCCGCCCGCGGGTCGGACGCGTGGGTTCTGGCGAAGGTGAAGGCCGCGCTCCTCTACCATAAGGAGGTAAGCGGCCTCCATACGGACGTCGACGTGCGCGACGGCATCGTGACGCTGCGCGGCAACGCCGAAAGCGCCGCGCAGAAGGAGCTGACGGGCGAGTACGTCAAGGACATCGAAGGGGTCAAGGGAGTGCGGAACGAGATGTCCGTGGCGTCGAACCCCGAGGCGGTGACGTCCCGCCTGACGGAAAACATCGACGACGCCTCCATCACCGCCCAGGTGAAGATGGCGCTGCTGACCCACCGGTCCACGAGCGCCCTCCGAACCGACGTCGATACGGACGACGGCGTGGTCACCTTGCACGGCAAGGCGCGCAACCCCGCCGAGAAGGAGCTCGTCACGCAGCTGGTGGACGACGTCAAGGGCGTGAAGGACGTCAGGAACGAGATGACCGTGGAACGGTCGAAGTAGCCGCCGGACCGGGGACGGCGCCGGGATGGCGCCGTCCCCCTTGCTCACCGGTGGCGGCCCAGGTCGTACTCGAGCAGGTCGAGCCTGCGGAGGAAGCTTTCCCATTCCGCCTGTGTGGTCGGCCATCTTGGCGGCGCGTACGCGCACTGCGCCAGGACGATCGCCGCGAGCGGCAGGATGTCGAACGCCCGCATCCGTTTCATGTGCGATTCCTCCGCTTCCGCCGCATTTCCGCATGTGCCCTGCTGAAGGGGGGACATAGGTTGTCGATCGTTGCGCCGACGGACCTCGGCGGAACAAATAGGATTACCTTTCGTCGCCGCTGATTCGGAAACGCGACGGATTTCGCGGGGCGTCCTCTCGCAGATAGACGGTGGCGACCAGCGGCAGGTGGTCCGAGGAGATGCGCGCCAGCCGGGAGGGCGGCGCCTCGACGTCGAACCGGTATCCCATGACCCAGATCCGGTCCAGCGGCAGGATAGGAAAGGGCGCCGGGAACGTCCGAACGACCGCGGGCTCTCCCAACCGATCCTGCAGACGCCGCATCACCGGGCTTCCGGGAACCCACCCGTTCATGTCGCCCATCACGATCAGCGGATCCGCCGGATGCTCGGGCAGGATCTGGAGGAGGCGCTCGGCCTGCCGTTTCCGCTCCATCGGCCGCAGGCCGAAATGCGTGGACACCACGCGCACGGTCCGGTCTGCCACGCGGATATCCGCATCGATGATTCCCCTGGGCTCGAATCGGCCGAGGGTGATGTCGTGGAGGCGGACGCGCGTGATGGGGAAGCGGCTCAAAAGCGCATTGCCGTACGGACTATGCGCTTTCCGCATCGTCGGCCCGGCGACGGCGACATGCATGCCGGTCCGTTCCGCCAGGTAGCGGAGCTGGGATGCCGCGGCGCCGTCCGGACCGGACAGGACCTCCTGGAGCGATACGATGTCCGCATCGAGCGAACGGATCACCTCCGCGATCCGCCCCGGGTCGGTCCGGAGGTCGACTCCCCGGCACTCGTGGACGTTGTACGACGCGATCCGCAGGAGGCGTGTCCCGCGCGCCGTCTCCATCGCCGGGGAGACGCTTCCCGCCGGGCGATCGGCGGGTCCGCGCAACCGGAGGATCTGCCGATCGCCGAGCACCACCGGCTCTCTCGCGGGCATTCGATCTCCGATTCCGGCGAGGGAGAAGGAGGCGACCCCCGCCAGGAGCAGCGCCGCGGCCACGCGTCGCCGAACGGGCGAACCCGCAGCGCGCGAAAGGCGCGCCGATGTGTGGTCCGGTGTCGACACAGATATTATATTTTACACGCCCTCCGTGCCTGCCGCCCATCCGGTGCGGCGTTTTCCTTCCGGGACACCGGCGTTGGCCGGTTGCCGAGCCCGCGCCGCTTTTCCGTGGAGATCCGAAACAACCTGCCGGCGGAAGGGATCTCAGGGGCATTCGGGAAACGGCGCAAGTCGCGGGCGGATTCGCATCCGGGAGAACCGCTCGCCCACATGGCGCGCCACTTTCCTTCACCTATTCCGATAGCAATGGAACGTTTCTCTGGCTATGCTGGTCGTGATCAGGTTCATTTTAGTACGGATCGCGAGGGATTTCGTTGCAGAGAGCTACCAAGACTGGACGGCGGTACGAGACGACCGGTTTGGTGGAAGCGCAGTACCAGCCCCGATCACACGGTCGAGTACTGCGCAACCTGCTTGGTATCACCAGCAAGCGCGAGATGGATAGAACCGAACTTGCGGAACAACTTCGCGCAATGGCTGAACTGGTCGATCGCTACGACCAGGATCATCGGTTCACTGTGGAAGATATCTGCGAGATTCATCGAATCTGGCTCGGCCCCGTTTATGCCTGGGCCGGGAAATACCGGAAGGTCAATCTGACCAAGGACGGTTTCACCTTTGCGGCGGCCGGTCAAATTCCGCGCCTGATGGCGGATTTCGAGAAGGCCACACTGGCCAAGTACACCCCGTGCAAGAGCGGAAACATCGAAACGATCATCCGCGCACTCTCCGTCGTCCACACCGAACTGGTACTCATTCATCCCTTCAGGGAAGGAAACGGGAGAGTCGCACGAATGGCGGCAAGCCTCATGAGTTTGCAGGCCGGGCTTCCGGCACTGGATTTCGGGAGCATCAGGGGCAGGAAACGACAAGAGTACTTTGCCGCAGTCCAATCTGGAGTTAATCGAGACTATCGCCCGGCGGAATGGATATTTACTTCCGTGATCCGGACGACTTCCCGTAAACGAGCTTGAGGGTCGGGCAACTTTTCCGGAGGATTTTCAGCGTCTCTTCGGAAAGGTGAACTCCCTCGATGGATGCGGACGAGGTCACCGTGGTCGTGATCCAGAACTTCCGCTCCTCGGGATCCTTCAGGTAGGGATTCGTATGCGTGAGAGGTGGTTTTTTCACAGTTATCAGTTTACCACGTTTGCGATAGAGATCGTTTCTTCCCAATAGTGTCCTGTTTCGTCTGTTTTGGCGCCAAATTTTTTAAAAAAGCTGCAATCTTAGCTAATTAGTACGGAAAATTAAAAGTAACCCTAACCTTTACTGGTTTTTCCCTACTTTTGTTTCCATCGATTTAAATACCTAAACA
>JAJZRM010000213.1 GCA_021802685.1 Deltaproteobacteria bacterium
GATCCGGGCGATCCGGGACGGTGTGTTCACCGCCGTGGCGATGAACGGCGCCGGGGTGATCCACGACGTGGAACTGGCCCTGGCCGGCAAGACCTCCGAGGACGTGGAGGAGCGGTTGGCGGACGGTTCGTTCGGAATGGCCAGGGAGACGGCGCAATTCCTCCATGCCGCGCTGGCGGACGGCGTCCCGGCGGGGCTGGGATTCGGGACCGCGGCGGGGAAGGCCGTGGCGGAATCGAAGGCGCGCCACCGGGACAGGAGCCTCCTCGCCCAGGCGTACCGGCTCGGCGTGCCGGTGACGGTCCACGTCGCGGTGGGAGCGGATATCGTTCACATGCACCCCGAGGCGGACGGCTCCGCGATCGGGGAGGGATCGCTGCGCGACTTCCGGACCTTCTGCGGGCTGGTGGCGGGAATGGAGGGGGGCGTCTACCTGAACGTCGGGTCGGCGGTCCTGCTCCCCGAAGTGTTCCTCAAGGCGGTCTCGGTGGCGCGCAACCTCGGGCATCCGCTCTCCCGGATCACCACCGTGAACATGGACTTCCTGAAGCATTACCGCCCCGACGTGAACGTGGTGAACCGGCCCACCCGGCAAGGGGGGAAAGGGTACCACCTGATCGGGCCGCACGAGATCCTGTTCCCGCTCCTGATGGCGGCGATCGCCGAGGGCACCCCTCGCCGCTGAACCGTCCGGCGATTCAGACCGTGGTCTCCTCCCCCGGGGCGAGGACGATCGGGCGCGTTCCCGGAGAAACCCGGGAAAGCTCCGCGACAAACCGGTCCGCCGTCGGCTCGAGGATCGGGAACGTCCCGTAATGCATCGGGACGACCGACTTCGCCTTGAGAAGGGCGCACGCCTTCGCCGCCTGGCGGTAATCCATCGTGAACACCGACCCGATCGGGAGCAGCGCCGCGTCGATGGGGTACAGCTCCCCGATCAGGGACATCCCGGCGAAGATCCCCGTGTCCCCGGAGTGGTAGACCGTCACCCCGGAAGGAGTCCGGATCACGTACCCGACGGGGGCGCCGAGGGTGGAGGAGTGGCGCGCCTCCGTCATGGTGATCGAAAAACCGACGACCTCCACGGTGCCCCCCACGTTCATCCCCATTCCGCCGTTCAACAGCTGCGCCGGAGGGATCCCCTTCGCCTTCAAATCCCCGATGAGTTCGAAGATCCCCACGACTTGGGCGCCCGTCTTCTTCGCGAGGGCGACGGCGTCCCCGAAGTGGTCGGAATGATCGTGCGTCAGCAGCATCAGGTCGGCCTTCGGCGCCGAACCCACGCCGCCTTGCGCCTTCGGGTTCCCATCGAACCACGGGTCGATCAGCGCCGTCTTTCCGTCCCGGATCGCGAACCCGGAGTGTCCCAGCCATTGAATCCGTACCGATGCCATGGCCATCCTCCTTTCGCGGAGAGATCCTTTCATTTTCCTATATGGAGCGGCGGCGGGCATGGTAAAAAGACGAAGAATCGATGCACGGGAGCCGGGCATGAAAAAGACGGGCACGCCGGGGGATTGGGCGCCTTTCCGCGTGCTGGTCCCCAACCGCGTGGACCTGGCGGGGGGGACCCTCGACATTTATCCCCTCTACCTGCTTTTTGAAGGGGCGATGACGGTGAACGCCGCCATCTCCGTCCGAAGCGTCGTCGAGGCGCGCCCGTTTCGGCGCGGCGCCGCCAGGCTGCACTCCCGAAACTACGGGATGGCCGTCCTCGCGCCCGGCACGCACGCCATCCCGACCGAGGGGAAGCTCGGGCTTCTCTCCCGGGCGTTGCGGCATTACCCCGCCGTTTCCGGCGTGGAACTCGTCGTCCGCAACGAGGCGCCCGTGGGATCGGGGATCGGCGCGTCGTCGGCGCTCCTGGTCGCGCTGATGGCCGCCATGGGGCGGTTGACGGGGACGGCGAAACCGTGGATGGAGACCGCCATGGCGGCGATGGAGATCGAGGCGTCGCACCTGAAGAGCCTCACCGGCCGGCAGGACCACATAGCGGCGTTGCGCGGGGGCGTGCAGGGGATCCGGTTCCTCCCGGGGAGCCTCGAAGTGAACCGCCTCCCCCCGGGCGGGAAGGCGGGGAGGATGCTTCACGCCCACGGGTTCCTCGCGCATACCGGGATAGCGCACCGCTCCTCCGACGTGAACTGGCGGATGATCCGCGGCGCGATCGAGGGGGACTCCGCCGTCCTGCGGAAGTTCCGCGGCATCGCCGCCGCGGCTCGGGACGCCTGGGACGCGGTGTCCGCTGCGGACGCGGGTGCCTTGGGGGCCGCGGTCCGAAGCGAGTGGAGGATCCGGCGGACCCTGGCGGAAGGCGTGTCGCCGCGGAAGGTCGAGGATCTGCTGGCCGACCGCCGTTTCCGGCGCCTCGTTTCCGGCGCGAAACTTTGCGGCGCGGGAAACGGGGGGATGCTGTTCGGCCTGCTGCGGGATCCCGCGGACCGGCCGGAGGCCGAGGCGATCCTGTCGGACGCGGGGATGTCCGTCGTGCCGTTCCGAATCTCCGGCGGGGTCCGCATCGAGGCGTGCGATGGCGCCTGAGGGAAGGATCTGGGACGTCGCCGTCATCGGCGCGGGGCCGGGGGGACTGTTCGCCGCCCGTGCGCTGGCCGGAAAGGCGTCCGTGCTGGTCCTCGACGAGAAGGGCCGCACCGGCGGGGCCGGCGCGATGACCGACGGGAAGCTGAACCTCTCCCCCCACATCGGCCTGGACCTGGCCGAACTGCGCATGGGCGAGGAGGAAGCGCGGGAACGGATCGCCGCGATCGACGAGGCGTTCCTCCGGCACGGGGCGGACCCCGTCGTCTACGGCGAGGACCGGGAGCGGATCGACATGTGGCTCGACCGCGTTTCCTGGGCGCGGCGCAAGACCCCGAAAGGGGAGTGGGACATCACCCTCCTGCCCGCGCGCCAGCGCCACATGGGAACCGACCTGGCCCACCGGGTGGTCGGGAGGATGACGGAGTCGATCGCTTCGATGGGCGTGGAGTTCTCCCTGGGGACGCATGTCCAGGACATCCGCCTGCGATCCGGCGGGCCCTTCGTCCTCGTCACCGCCAAGGGGGAGGTGCGCGCCCGCTACGTGCTGGCGGCCCCCGGGAGGGACGGCGCATACTGGTTCCGCAACACGGCGCGCCGGCTCGGGGTGGAGACGCGGTACGGCTCGATCGATATCGGATGCCGCGTGGAAGTCGCCTTGCCCGTCTACGACGAGATCACCCGGGTTCTCTACGACCCGAAATTTCTCTTCATCACGCCCACCCATGGCGACCGGACGCGGACCTTCTGCACGAACCCCGGCGGGCGCGTTCGCCTGGAGGTGCGCGACGGCTTCCGGCTCGTCAACGGCGACGCGCTGAAAGCCCGAAAGACCTCGAACACGAATTTCGCGATCCTGAACACCGTGTCGATGACCGAGCCGATCCAGGACACCACGGAGATGGGGCGCAAGGTGGCGGAATTCGCCAATTTCTGGGGAGGCGGGGAGAGCGTGGTGGTGCAGCGGTGGGGCGACCTGATGCAGGGGCGCCGCTCCCGGGCGGACACGTTCCACTCCGCCGTCATGGAGTACGACAAGATGACGCCGACGCTCCCCCTGGGCGCGGGCGTGACGCCGGGGGACATCTCCTTCGCCTACCCGGGCCGGATCGTGGACAACCTTCGCGAAAGCCTGATGCTGCTCTCCCGCGTGATCCCCGGCGTGGCGCATCCCTCGACGGCGATCTACATTCCGGAGATCAAGTTCTACGACACCAAGTACGCGACGGACAAGAACCTCGAGACGAACGTTCCGAACCTGTTCGTCGCGGGGGACGGCGTGGGGAAATCCCGGGGAATCGTCGGCGCGGCGCTCAACGGCTGCCTCGCCGCGGAGGGGATCCTACGGAAAGAAGGAAAGGCCTGAACGGCAAGGGGCGCTGCCCTCGCGCTCGGGGCGTCCCTTGCCTGGTCCGGGCGGGAGGGGACACTCTTTCCCTGCGCCCCAATCAGATCAAGAATGTCCCCTATACCAACAGTACCCCGGAGCCGGAGATCTTGTCCGCCTTCAGCCGCTGAAGCGCGAGGTTGGCGTCCTCCAGGGGGAACGTCGTCACCTTCGGGCGAAGAGGGATCTCCGCCGCCTCCCGCAGCAACCCCTCGCCGTCCTCCCGGGTGTTCGATGTGACGCTGCGGATGTTTTTTTCGTAGAACAGGCACTCTTCGTACTTCATCTCCGGCACGTCGCTCATGTGGATCCCCGCCAGCGCCAGGGTGCCGCCCTTTTTGAGCGCGCGCAGGGCGGGAGGGACCAGTTCTCCCACGGGCGCGAAGAGGATGGCCGAGTCCGCGCGCACCGGCATCCCGGCCGGGTCTTCGCCCGCCCATGCGGCGCCCATCGCCATCGCCAACTCCCGGTGGGCTTCCCCGCGGGTGCAGACGTACGCCGCGGCGCCCCGGCGCAAGGCGAGCTGGAGCACGCTGTGGTCGGAAGAGCCGAAGCCGTAAATGGCCAGCGACCCGCCGGGCGGCAGCTCCGCCCGGGCGAGCGCCCGGTAGCCGATGATCCCCGCGCACAACAGGGGCGCCGCCTCGGCATCCCCGAAGGCGTCCGGTATCCGGTATGCGAACCGTTCCGGGACGACCGCGAATTCCGCGAAGCCGCCGTCCCGGTGGTATCCGGTGAACCGGGACGACTCGCACAGGTTTTCCTTCCCCGCGGAGCAGAATGCGCACACTCCGCACGTCCGGGCGAGCCAGGCGATTCCCACCCGGGCGCCGCCGGGGAAGCGGCCCGCCCCTTCCCCCGCGGCGTCCACGACCCCCACGACCTGGTGCCCGGGGATGAGGGGGAGTTTCCGGGGAGGGAGATCCCCTTCGATCACGTGGAGGTCGGTCCGGCAGATCGCGCAGGCGCGGACGCGGACCCGGATCTCGCCGGGGCCGGGAGACGGGATGGGCGCCTCCCGCAGGGAGAGCGGGGAGGACCCGATCGGCGCGATCCGTTCGAGGACCGCCGCCTTCATTTCGAGGTGAACTTCGACGGATCGAGGATCTCGAATCCCGCCTCCTCGATCGCCTTCCGGATCGGCCCCACGTTCAGGGTGGCGATCCGCAGGTAGTTCGTCCTCCTCCCGCCCTCCAGTTGGCCCGTCGTCAGGATGCTGGTGATGTTCACCCGGAAGGACCCGATGATCGTCACCAGCTGCGCCAAGGCGCCCGGCTTGTCGGGGACCATCACGTCCAGGCGGGAGCTGATCTCTCCCACGCCGAGCGCCTCGATGAACGTTTCCAGCACGTTGGTCCTCGATATGATCCCGACGACCTTCGCCTCGGAGTCCACCACGGGCAAGGCGTTCACCTTGAAGTTGTGCAGCAGGACGATCGCGTCCTCGAGGGTGTCGGAGAGCGTG
>JAJZRM010000214.1 GCA_021802685.1 Deltaproteobacteria bacterium
GCGGATCGAATACCAGGGGAGAACGGCTTCCCTTCTCGTTCTGAACGACGTGACGCGGATGAAGGACCTGGAACAGATCGTGTCCACGCGGGAGAAGCTGTCGATCATCGGGCAGATGGCTGCGGGGATCGCCCACGAGATCCGGAACCCGCTCTCCGGCATCAACATCAACGTCTCCACGCTCGACCACGTGGTCCGGAACCTGGAGGGAATCTCCCTGGAGGACAGGGACAAGGTCCGCGAGATCGTGTTGCAGTCGAAAGCCGCTTCGGACAAGATCGCGACCGTGATCCGGCGCGTGATGGACTTCACGAAGCAGGCGCCCCCGAAGCTCGGCCGGGTCGACGTCAACCAGGTCGTCCGGGAGGCGCTGGCGTTCTCCTCCGTGACCCTCAGGAAGAGCGGGATCGCCGTCGAGGAAAGGCCGTTCCCGGGACTTCCCGTGTGCAACGCCGATCCCCGCCTGCTGGAGCAGGTGCTGCTGAACCTGATCACGAACGCGGTCCAGGCGATGGAGGACGCGGAGGGAGAGAAGCGGCTCGGCGTGGCGGCCGTTCTACAGGGCGATACGGCCATCATCCGGGTATTCGACAACGGTCCCGGCGTCCCGGCCCATATCCGTGAGAGGATATTCGATCCGTTTTTCACGACCCGGAAAACCGGTCACGGGATCGGGCTGAGCTTCAGCCGCCGCGTCATCGAGAACCACGGAGGGACGCTGGTCGCGGGCGAAAGCGAATGGGGGGGCGCCGAGTTCCGCATTGCGCTCCCGGTCGCGGCCGAGGGGAGCCCCGCATGATTCCTTTTTCCCTGTTCGTCGTGGAGGACGAGGAAAGCGTGCGGTTCGGGATCACCCTCGCGCTGGAAGGGAAATACCGGGTGCGGGCATTCGGGGACGCCGAAACGGCGATCGCCGCCACACGGGAGGAGGAACCCGATCTCGTCCTCATGGACATCGGCCTTCCGCGGATGAACGGGATCGACGCCTTCAAGGCGATGCGGGAGATCCGCCCCGATCTCGTCGGCCTCGTCATCACGGCGTTCGAGGATGTGCCGACGGTCGTGTCGGCCATGAAGGCGGGCGCGTTCGACTACGTCGTGAAACCCCTCCACATGGAAACGCTCGAGATGCACGTCGAAAACGCCCTCGAGACGATCCGGCTGAAGAAGGAAGTCCGGGACCTGCAGGAGCGGTGCCTGCGGGACAAGATGCCCCTGTTCATCGGATCGAGCCACGCGGTCCGGGAGGTGATGGAGTTCGTGGAGGCCGTCGCGAAGAGCCCGGACACCCCGGTCCTCATCGAGGGGGAGACGGGGACGGGGAAGGAACTGATCGCCGCCGCGATCCATTACCGGAGCCCGCATTTCCGGGGTCCGCTCGTCAGCGTGAACTGCGCCGCCATTCCGCGGGATCTCATCGAGAGCGAGCTCTTCGGGTACGAGAAGGGCGCCTTCACCGGGGCGGGCGCCGGCGGAAAGAAGGGGCTCGTCGAGCAGGCGGCCGGCGGCACGCTCTTCCTGGACGAAGTGGGAGACCTGGGAAACGAGGCGCAGGCGAAGCTCCTTCGCTTCCTGGAGGCGGGGGAGTTCTACCGCGTCGGCGGGACCCGGGCGCTCAAGGTCTCGGCGCGCATCGTTTCGGCCACGAACAAGGACCTCCAGGGACTGATCGCCGGGGGGCGGTTCCGGGAGGACCTGTATTACCGGCTGGCCGTGGTGAAGGTGATGGTCCCTTCCCTGAACGAGCGCCGGGAAGACATCCTCCCGATCGCGCGGCACTATCTCGTGGAGTTCGGGAGGAAGTTCGGAAAGCCGTTCAAGGGGTTTTCCGGGGACGCCGAGGCGGCGTTGACGGCCCGGCAATGGAAAGGGAACGTCCGCGAGCTGAAGAACATCGTCGAGTGGGCGGTCCTCGCGGGAAAGGGGAGCCTCGTTGCCCGGGACGACCTGGGGCTCGACCGGGCGGGACCGGGCGCGGCGCAGGCGGCATCGTTGCCGGGGGCGATGTCCTTTCCGCCCTTGACACTGTCGGGAGTCAACCTGGACGCCCTCCAGGAATCCTTCGACAGGTATTACATCAACGAAGCGCTGCGGTTGGCGGAGGGGAACGAATGCCGCGCGGCCTCCCTGCTGAACATCAACCATCACACCTTCCGGTACCGCAGGAAAAAGCGCGGCGACCAGGCCTCTCCCAATTAGCAATTCCTCGAAAACGCGTTCGGGATTTTTCGATTTCTTCCTCTGCCCGAATCGTCGCACCGGCCGGACAAATTTTATAAGACATCGATTCGGTTGACGATTGCCGTGCGCATCGGGCTTGGCACGACTTCTGCTCGTAGAGGCGTAAGGCACGTATATCGGAGTTACGAGTTGAAGGTATGCATCGTGGAAAACGACCAGATGCTCCGGGATTCGATGATCCTGTTCTTCCGGACCAAGGGGTGCGCCGTGCAGGCGTATCCGAACGCGGAAGAAGCGTTTCAGGCGTTCATCAACCTGCCTCCGGACATCGTGGTCTGCGATCAGAACCTTCCGGGAATGGACGGCCTGGAGTTCCTGGTCCATGTGGGCGCCCGCCATCGGGACATGGTCCGGATCCTTATCGACGCCTATCCGAACGGGCGGTTCGCCGAGAAGGCGAAGCAGGCCGGGATCGAGGAGTATCTCCTGAAGCCGTTTTCGATCGAGGAAATAGAGCGGGTGATGGAGCGGCGGTTGTCGACCCGCACCAACGGCACGCGGCCGAAGGGTGGAGCCGATGAGGATCCGAACCAGGGATTCGGCTGATGATCCTGTGAGGAGGTCGGAGATGAAAGGCAGCGCATGCAAATCCGTTCAGGGGCGTTTCCGTTCGCTCCCCGCGTTTCTCTTCGTCGTGGCGCTCCTGGCCATCGGACCCCCGGCGTTCGGGTTCACGCTCAACGTCGTGGACGGAAGCGGTACGCCGATCTCCGTCGGATACCGTTGGCTGGTGGAGGAGGACACGACCCACCCGGTCACGCCCGGGGTTCGGGACAACAACGCCCTTTCGGTGAGCATCCACAAGAGCTACGCACCGGTGGTGGCCAAGGGAACGTCCGCCGACCTTACCCGGCTGAATGACCCGGACATCATCGACCCTGCGAAACGGTACGTCGTCTCCGTCCTCCCGGACAATTCGTATTCCAACGGCGGGGCGAACGTCGCCGCCGGCCTGGAAACGGTCAATGTCATCTGCCAGGCGCTTCCGCTCCCCACCGCGCAGATCTCGGTGCAGGTCTTCCGGGACGACGCGCCGCTCAACGGCGCACCGGACGCCCCGGCCGAGCCCGGCCTGGAAGGGTTCAAGATCATCGTGTTCGAGCAGGCGGGGCAGGTGATGGTGGACGCCTTCGGGAACAACCTGGGGACGGAATACCTGCGGAACCCGGACGGGACGTTCCATCTCGACCCGGACGGCAACCCGATCATCGATGGAGGGCAGGGCGAGGGGGTGTTCACCGACAACACGGGGAACGCCCTGGTCAAGTACCTTCCCCCGGGAAAGTACGGCGTGCGGGCCGTTCCTCCGATACCGCTGAATACCCCTCCGTTGAACAGCGAGATCTGGATCGGGACTTCCACCCTCGAGGGGACGCCCACCATCGACGCGTGGGTCAAGCCGGACGAATCGCCCGTCTTCAACGAGGCGGGCTTCTTCTCCACCCACGTCTTCTACGGGTTCGTCAACCCCGTCGACAACCTCTCCTGGCGGCCGCTGGGCACCTACATGCCCTTCTTCCCCATCGACAACACTCCTCAACCCGAGCAGTACGGGACCATCACCGGCCAGGTCGCGGAGTTCCATCCGGTCCGCCCTCCCGCCACGGCATTGGCTGCTGCCGGCGCGCCCGTGCAGGAGGGGTGGCTGGCGGTGACCAACCTGAACAACGTGGACGAGCTGATCTACGCCCAGCCGCTGGCGACCGACAACGTGACGGGCGCCTCCACGTTCACCCTCACCAATGTGCCGCCCGGCAGCTACCAGCTCGCGTTCTGGGACGTCCCCCGGGACGTCCTCATTTCCTTCCTGACGGTGATCGTTCTTCCGGAATCGGCCCCGCTCTCGGGAACGGGCGCGGTCGTGGCCCTGGATAACGTCCCCGTCCCGATGTGGTTCGGGAGACACAAGGGGTCCGTCTTCAACGATCTGAACCGGAACGGCTTCCGCGACCCGGGCGAGACGGGTGTTTCCAACCAGGCGATCAACCTCCGGTTCCGGGACGGGTCGATCTACCAGGCCACGGCGACGGACGACTTCGGAAACTACGAGCTCAAGGAGATCTTCCCCTTCTTCCGGTGGCTCGTCACCGAGGTCGATTTCGCCACGCTCGACGCGACGGGCGCCACGGTCTACGTCGACCTGGGCGGGGAGCTCGCCCGGGATCCCGCCCGCCCGTACACCTTCGATTTGACCCCCCAGCCGCAACCGGAAAACGGCGGTGCGGATTTCCGCACCGAGGTGTCCACACCCACCGCTCCCGTCCTGCTCGAGGGGACGATGATCTACGCGGGATCGACCAATATCATCGACTGGGGGAAGACGAGCTATCCTCCCGGGAGAAACGGCGGGATCACCGGGATCGTGTTCTACTCGGTGACCCGGGCCGAGGACGACGCGGCCTTGAACGTCGGCGACCCGTGGGAACCCGGCATCCCCCGGATCGTGGTGAACCTGTACGCCGACGCGAACGCGGACGGGGCCATCGACGACGTCAACGGGGACGGCGTGGGAACCCGCGCGGACGCGGACAACTACCCCTTCGGCAATTTCCCCGGTCCCGAGGACATCGACCGGAACGGCAACGGCGCGCTCGAGATGGGAGATGCGATCCACAGCGTCGCCACGGACAGCTGGGACGACAACCCTCCCACCGGCTGCGTGGCCGAGGCGGGAGCCGCCCCGATCGTCGCCCCCTATATCGACTGCGCCGAGATGTTCCCGTACTGGAACCAGGTCCGGCCCGTCCTCTTCGACGGCGGGTACGGCTTCTTCTCCTACGTCCCCGGAGGGATCGATTCAGGAAACGCCGAGGTGGAAGGGCTTCCCACCGGGACCTATATCGTCGAAGTGGTCCCGCCCCCCGGACAGTACGACCTGGTCAAGGAAGAGGACAAGAACGTCGACTTCGGCGATTCGATGACTCCGAGTCTCCGGGCCCTCGCCACGCCGATCCCGAGCACCGTGCCTCCCTGCGTCGGGGAGCCCCACACCGTTCCCGCGGAGCTGACGCTGTTCCCCGGGATCCCGGCCTTCTACGCCGGGACGGACCGTCCCCTCTGCGACATGAAGCAGGTGCGCCTGGACGAGGCGATGAACGCGGCGGCGGACTTCCACTTCTTCACCGAGGTCCCGAAAAGATCGGAA
>JAJZRM010000215.1 GCA_021802685.1 Deltaproteobacteria bacterium
TTTCGAATTATTCCGACGGGAGCGGGGGATATCCGTTCTCGGTCCAGGTGAAATAATCCCGATCGAAGTTTCCCGGAGGGGGCCGGCAACGGGGCTCCCTCCGGGAATTCGGGTTGGATGAACTCGCGGCCTTACTTCTTCTGCTCCTTCGTCGCCTTCGTCTTCCCGGCCTCGGGATTCTCCGTCTTGGGGTCCGACTTGCCTGTCTTTCCCGGCAGGACGCACCCGCACCCGCACCCGCACTCCTTCTTGTCGGCCACTCGCCTCACCTCCTTCCTTTCGCCGTAACGGCCGCCCGCGCGCGGCGGCATCCGCAGATGCACCTTTTTTCGAAATCGCGGGGCAGGCGGTACTCCTGCAACGTCTTTTCCGCCATCCTCGCGATCCGTTCCTGGAGCTTCTTTTTCCCGTCGTGGAGCCGTTTCCGGACCGTCCCTTCCTTGATCCCGAGGAAGCGCGCGGCCTCCGCCGTCGGGACGTCGTCCAGGTAACACAGAAGGACCGGGAAACGGAGCGTGTCGGAGAGCGCCGAAAGGATTTTCCGAACCTCCTCCCCGAACGCGTCCCGTTCCTTCCGTTCATCGGAATACTCGACGCTGTCGGGATCCGGATCCGCGCGGAGGTCTCCCGCCTCCTCCAGTGGGGCGTGGCGCGCCTGTTCCCTTCGCATCGCAAGGGCCTTGTTCCTTGCGATCTTCCGGAGCCATCCCGGGAACGCGTCCGCCGACCGGAGGTTTTTCAGCGCGCCGAACGCCGCGATGAACGTCTCCTGGGCCGCGTCCTCGGCGGCAGCCGGGTCCCGGACGATCTGCAGGGCGGCGGCGTAGACGAGGTATCGATATTTCCGGACGATCTCACCGAAAGCGCCGGTGTTTCCCTGCGCGGCTTCCCTGAGAAGATCTTTTTCCCGTGTCGGCATCCGTTTCCGTTCCTCCTGTAATAGGGATGGCGGCCGGCCGGAAATGTTACAGGAAAATCGCTTCCCGTGGTATTTAATATTAGAATGTTCTAATCATATATAGGGGGAAGCCATGGACTCCGATCTTGCATACGAACGGGCGGAGCTGATCAAGGCCTTCGCGCACCCGACACGGCTTCAAATCCTCGAGGAGCTGCGCAAGGGGACCCGGTGCGTGACGGACATGGAGGAGATCCTCCCCGCAACCCAGGTCAACATCTCGCAGCACCTGACGGTCCTTCGGAACGCGAAGCTCGTGGATTTCGCCCAGGATGGAGCGTTGCGGTGCTACTACGTGAGCCGGCCGAAGCTGGTCGAAGGGGTGCTCGATCTCCTGTCGGCGGACCATCCCGTCGTACGGAAGACGAGGGAGCAGATCGACCGGGAAAAGGCCAGGGGCGGGAAAGAGAGGATGGCGGTCCGTGGCGGATGACACCCGGATTCCTCTTCTGGAACACGAGCCTTCGGAATCGCCGGTATTCACGGCGGTAAACCTGCTGGAGGCGGCGCGGATCCGCAAGGGGTTGCCCAAGGTTGCCGTTCCGGCCGGATGCCTTATGGACTTCGACGGGGAACTTGTCCAACACCTCGTCGAGACGGGAAAGGCTGCCGAGGATTCGGCCTGGCCCTGCTTCCATACGCGCCTCTTCAGGTGGCGGGAAGGGGGCGTCGAGCACGGTGTGATCGGCGGCACGATCGGAGCACCGTTTGCCGTCCTGGTCGCCGAGGAACTGTTCGCTCTCGGATGCCGCGCCCTTGTGAGCGTCTCTTCCGCGGGGCTTGTGGCCGAACGTCTCACCCCGCCCTTTTTTCTGCTGATCGACAGGGCGTTGCGCGACGAGGGGACGAGCTGCCATTACATGCCTCCCGGCCGGTATGCCGATGCCGATCCTTCGCTGGTCGCCGCGGTCCGGAGGCGTGCGAACGGGCTATCCGTCCCGGTGCATACCGGGTCGTCCTGGACCACGGATGCTCCCTTCCGGGAGACGGAGCGCCTCATCGTTACGAGGCGCCGCGAAGGGATCGTCTCCGTCGAAATGGAGGCGGCAGCGCTTCTTAGCCTCGGAAAGTCCCTCGGCAAGCCGGTCGTGTGCATTGCCCACGTGACGAATACGATGGCGACGCGAACGGAGGATTTCGAGAAGGGCGGAGACACGGGACTCGCGGATTCCCTTTCCGTGTGCGCCGCGGCCCTCGAAGCCGCCGTCGCATTCACCGGGGAGCACCGATCGCCATGAGCGGCGAGATCGGGATCCGTTTCGGCGCGTTCCTGGCCGTGTGCCTCCTCATGGCGGCCTGGGAGCGTGCCGCCGCCCGCCGGACGCTGCTCCTCTCCCGCGGTCTCCGATGGCCCGCGAATCTGGGGATCCTGGCACTCGATTCGGTGCTGGTCCGGCTGTTCTTTTCGGCCGCGCCCTATGCGCTGGCCCTGCGGGCCCAAGGCGCCGGATGGGGTCTCCTCAACGCCTATCCTTTTCCCGGCTGGTTGAAAGTCGCCCTGGGGGTGATCCTCCTCGACCTCGCCGTTTACCTTCAGCACGTGATGTTCCACGCGGTCCCCGTCTTCTGGCGGCTCCACATGATGCACCACGCGGACCTCGACTTCGACTTTACAACGGGAGGCCGCTTCCATCCCGCGGAGATCCTGCTTTCGGCAGGGATCAAGATGGGCGCCATGGCGGCCCTGGGCGCTCCACCTCTTGCCTTCCTTCTCTTCGAGGTCCTTCTCAACGCCATCTCCATGTTCAATCACGGGAACGTCAGCCTGCCTCCGGCTCTGGACCGGGTCCTCCGCTTCGCCGTCGTGACGCCGGACATGCACCGGGTACATCACTCCGTCGTTCCCGGAGAGACCAACAGCAACTTCGGATTCAACCTCCCGTGGTGGGACCGGATCCTCGGGACCTACCGGGACCGGCCGGCCGCCGGGCACGACGGGATGACCATCGGCCTTGCCCGATTCCAGGAGGAGAGGCGGCAGACGCTCCCGTGGCTCCTTCTGCTTCCCTTCCGGGGCGGCGCGGGAAGGAAGACCAATACAGGAGAGGGAGGACGGTAACGGTGAAACTCGCATTGGTGATTTCCCAGACGAACCCGGAACTCGTGTTCAACGCCTTCCGGCTGGCGAACTTCAGCCGGAAAGAGGGTGACGAAGCGAAGGTGTTTCTTTTGGCCGAAGGGGTGGAGATGGACCGGATCGAGGACCCGAAATTCGACGCCCGCGGCCAGGCGGAAAGTTTTCTATCCGCCGGCGGGGAGATCCTGGCGTGCGGGACGTGCCTGAAACTGCGGAACTCTTCCGGGTCGGAGCTGTGCCCGCTCTCCACGATGAAGGACCTCCACACGTTGATCCGGGAGTCGGACCGCGTCGTGACGTTCTGAAAAGGAGGAGTTCGTGAAGGTCCGCGACAGCGGGATGCCCGAAGAGGAATGGTGGTCGACCTTTTTCGATCCCGAGGGGATCCTTCGCGCCTTCGGGCTTGAGGGAGAGGCGGGAGACGTGGTGGAGTTCGGCTGCGGCTACGGAACTTTCACCCTTCCGGCGGCAAGGCTGGTTTCCGGAACCGTCCACGCCCTCGACATCGAGCCGGCGCTGGTCGAACTGGTGAAAGAACGATGCTCCCGGGAAGGGATCGACAATGTGCGGGCGCAGGTGCGCGATTTCGTGGCCGAGGGGACCGGACTCCCTCCCCATTCCGTATGTGTCGCCCTTCTTTTCAACATCCTTCATCACGAGGAACCGGTGGCCCTGATGGAGGAGGCGTTCCGCGCGCTGATTCCGGGAGGTCATCTCGCGGTGATCCACTGGAATTACGATCCGTCTACACCCCGCGGTCCCGCCCTGGAGATCCGGCCCCGGCCGGAGCAGTGCATCGAGTGGGGGAGGAAGGCGGGCTTTGCCTTCGACGAGCGGGAAAGGCTCGACCTGAAGCCGCACCATTATGGTCTGCGATTTCACAAACCCGGGGGAGGGGAGAAGAAGTGAAGGAACTTCCCGATCGGTGAAGGAGATGACGGAGATGATAAAAAAAACTAAAGTTGATAACGAAACACCGGAGCCCGTCCTGGGGCTCCGTCAGAACCTTCCCCAGTTTTCGCTCCTGGTCCTGGTGAACGCCTTCGTCGGCGGGATGGTGGGGCTGGAGCGGTCGATCCTCCCCCTGATCGCCGAGCGGGAGTTCGGGCTGGTCTCCAAGAGCGCCATCCTCTCCTTCCTCGTCGGATTCGGCCTCGTCAAGGCGATGACCAACCTTGCGGCGGGACGGTTCTCCGACCGGGTGGGGCGGAAGGTCCTCCTCGTGGCGGGGTGGATCGTCGGGTTGCCGGTCCCCTTCCTCCTGATGTGGGCTCCCTCCTGGGGGTGGGTCACTGTGGCGAACTTCCTGCTCGGGGTCAACCAGGGGCTCTGCTGGTCGACCACCGTGATTATGAAGATCGACCTCGTGGGACCCAAGCAGCGGGGACTTGCGATGGGGCTCAACGAGTTTTCCGGCTATCTCGCCGTCTCGATGTCCGCACTGGCTACGGGGTACATCGCAGCGGCCTACGGGTTGCGCCCCGCTCCCTTTTATCTGGGGATCGGGATCGCCGCGGCGGGTCTTTTCCTCTCGATCTTCTTCGTCCGGGAGACGCACGGACACGCCCTTCACGAAGCGGGAAAGCACGGCAGCGTGGCCGACGTTCCCTTCAAGGACATCTTCGCCCGGGCGAGCTGGCGGGATCGGAACCTCTTTTCCTGCAGCCAGGCGGGGATGGTGAACAACCTCAACGACGGGATGGCCTGGGGACTCTTCCCCCTGTATTTCGCCGCGGCGAACCTCTCCGTGGAGCGGATCGCCGTCTTGGCGGCCGCCTACCCGGCGGTGTGGGGAATCTGCCAGCTCGGTACGGGGGCGCTTTCCGACCACATCGGGCGCAAGTGGATGATCGCGGGGGGGATGTGGGTCCAGGCGTGCGGGATCGGCCTGATCGCGGCCACCCGGTCCTTCGCTCCCTGGTTCGGAGGAGCCGTGCTGCTGGGGGTCGGCACCGCGATGGTGTACCCGACGCTTCTCGCGGCCATCGGCGATGTGGCGCACCCCTCCTGGCGTGCCTCCGCCGTGGGGGTTTACCGGTTGTGGCGTGATGCCGGCTATGCCTTCGGCGCGCTCCTTTCGGGGATCGTCGCGGACCTGCTGGGACTCGCCTGGGCCGTTGCGTTCGTGGGAGCGCTGACCTTCGCATCCGGCCTCGTCGTCGCTTTTCGAATGAACGAGACGTTGAAGAAATAAGGGGGCAGGCATGAGCCGGAGGATCTACCTCGATTACAACGCGAGCACGCCGATCTGTCCCGAGGCGGTCGAGGCGATGCGGCCGTTCCTGGCCGACCACTACGGCAACCCATCGTCGCTGCACTGGGCGGGCATGCCGGCAAAGGCCGCCGGAG
>JAJZRM010000216.1:0-4184 GCA_021802685.1 Deltaproteobacteria bacterium
GCCCTGACGATCGAGGAAAAGTACGGCGGAATCGGTATCGACATTCTCGGTGGGATCCTCGTGGTGGAGGAGCTGTCGCGGCGTTTCCCGGCACTCGGGTGGCTGTACGTTATGAGCGCATTCTACGGGGGCGTCAACATCGGACGGAACGGCAGCGGACGACAGAAGGAGTATTTCCTGCCCAGGCTCGCCCGCGGGGAGATCCTGTTCTCCTACGCGCTGACGGAACCGGACGCGGGCTCCGACACCGCCGCGGCACGGACGGCCCTGACCCCGCATGGGGATCGATTCCGGTTGAACGGGACCAAGACCCTCATCACGGGGGCGGACCACGCGGATTACCTCCTCGTGCTGGCGCGGACGGACCGGGACGCGCCGAAGCACAAGGGGCTCTCGATGGCCATCGTGGACCGGCGGAAGCCGGGGATCGGCATCCGGCGACTGGCGAAGCTAGGGTACAAGGGGTCGTCGCTTTGCGAGGTGGTTTTCGAGGATGTGGAGCTCGGCGCGGACGATTTCCTCGGCGGCATCGAGCGTATCAACCAGGGATGGCCGCAGCTCCTGGGAAGTCTGGACGTGGAGCATCTCGAGGTGGCGGCGTGCGCCGTGGGAGTGGCGCAGGGGGCGTTCGACGAGGCGATGAAGTATGCCAAGGAGCGGGAGCAGTTCGGCCATCCGATCGGCCACTTCCAGGCGATCCAGCACATGTTCGCGGAGATGGCCACGGGGATTCTGACCGCGAGGCTGCTGCTCTACTACGCCGCGTCGCTGATGGAGCAGGGCAAGCCGTGCTCGATGGAATCCGCCATGGCGAAATACCACGCTTCCGAGGTGGCCAAGCAGATCTCGCTCCAGGGCCTCCAGATCTTCGGGGGATACGGGTATACGATGGAATACCCCATCCAGAGGTACGTTCGCGACTCATTGGTGCTCCCCATCGGGGGCGGGACTTCGCAGATCCTGAAAAACGTCATCGCGGGCAGGCTCGGGCTCAAGTGAGGTGCCGGTCTTGAGGAGCCATCCGCAGGGGGTCGGGATCCCATGAGGACCTGGAGCGGGCAAACGTTCGGGGAGCAGTTCGAGGAGACGGCCGCACGTTTTCCGGAGAACGAGTTCATCGTCTCGGGAGACCTCCGGATCTCCTTCCGGCAGGCGAAGGAGGAGGTTGACCGCCTGGCGAAAGGTCTCCTGTGGCTCGGAGTCCGTAAGGGGGACAACCTCGCGGTTTGGCTCCCGAACGTGCCGGAGTTTCTTTTCGCATGGATAGCGGCCGCCAAGATCGGGGCGCCCCTGGTTCCGATCAACACCCGATACAAGGCGGTGGAATTCTCCTACATCCTTCGCAACTGCGAGGCCACGACCCTGTTCATCCTGCCGGAGTTCCTGAACATCCGGTACCTCGAGATGGTCGAAAGCGTCTGTCCGGAATTGCGTTCGAGCGAGCCGGGCCGGCTCTCCTCGGCGAATTTTCCACGGCTCCGGAACGTCATCTGCGTCGGCGACGCTCCGCACCCCGGGGCCTTCTCTTACCGGTCCGTCCTCGATTCCGGAGATGCCGTCTCCGCAGGAAAGCTGTCCGAGGCGGGGGAGCGGATCCGGGCGGAGGACGACCTGGTCATCGTGTACACGTCCGGGACGACGGGGAATCCGAAAGGCGCCGTCCACACCCACCATGTCCTGAAGAACGAGTACCGCGTCTGCAACTGGAGGAGCCTCGACGAGAAGGAACGGTTCCTGGCTTTCCTGCCCTGGTTTCACGTGGGAGGTGGCTTCTCCCAGGTCATCCCTTGCCTGATCACCGGCAGCTGCCTCGTCCTGATGTCCTCCTTCGACCCCGCGGAAGCCATGCGGTTGATCGCGAAGGAACGGATCACGCAGCTCGACGGGATCCCGACGCACTTCATCATGATCCTGGAGCATCCGGAGTTCGGGAAATACCCGCTGGGCTCCCTCAAGGGCGGATGGGCCGGAGGCGCCCCGGTCACGAACGAGGTGGCGCTCGGCATGATCCAAAAACTTGGAATGAAGGATATGGTGGTCGTCTACGGGAGGACGGAGACCACTTCGGTCACGACTTTCACGAAGGTCGGAGACACCCTCGAACACATCACGACGACGGACGGGATACCCGTTTCCACCCTGGATGACATCCCGGGATTCGTAGTGCGCATCGTCGATACCGCAACCGGCGCGGAGATGGCGCGCGGAAAAGAAGGGGAGATCTGCGTTCGGGGAGATATCGTGATGAAAGGCTATTACAAGGATCCGGAGGGGACGAGAGCCTCGATCGACCCGGATGGCTGGTTCCACACGGGGGATCTGGGGGTGATGTTCGACGACGGGTACCTGAAGCTTACCGGCCGGGTGAAGGACATGTTCATCGTCGGCGGGACGAATGCCTACCCGGCCGAGATCGAGTCGTTCATCTCGGCGCATCCGAAGGTGAAGATGGTCCAGGTAGTCGGTGTTCCCGAACACCGGCTTGGAGAAGTCGGCGCCGCGTTCATTGAGCTGAAGGAAGGTTCGCAGGCCACCGGGGAGGAAATCATCTCGTTCTGCCGGACACGGATGGCGAACTACAAGGTCCCCAGGCACGTGATCTTCCTGGCGCAGAACGAGTGGCCTCTGACTCCGAGCGGAAAGGTCCAGAAATACATGCTTCGCAAGAAGTTTGTCACCAAGGCCGCGAGGTAGGATCGGCGTCCTGGGACATGCAACACCACGAAACCCACGGGGTTCGTCAGGGAGCGATTCGAATGAGCAAATCGACGATGAAGAAGGACGAGGGAGGGACCGTTTCCACCTGGTCCGGGATACCCGTCAAGACGTTTTACGAGCCGAAAGATATCGCGGACGTGGATTACGAGAGGGATCTGAACAGGCCCGGCGGGTACCCGTACACGCGGGGCATCCACGAAGAGATGTACCGGCGGAAAACCTGGAGCACGAAGAACCTGTGCGGGCTGGAATCGCCCCTGAAAACGAACGAGCGATTGAAGTATCTGATGAGCGAAGGGCAAACGGGGATCGCCATCGTGCCCGATACCCCTACGCAGCTGGGGGTGGACGCCGACCACCCGCTTGTGGCGCCGCAGGTCGGGACCCAGGGCGTGCCGCTCTACTCGTTGAGGGACATGGACGAACTCTGGCAGGGGATCGAGCTGGGGTCCCTGACCTTCTCGATCTCCGTCTGCAGCATAGCGGCTCCGACCATCCTTGCACAGGTGAGCGCTCTCGCCAGGAAAAGGGGGGTGGATCCCAGGAAGATCAGGGGATCGATCCAGAACGATCCGATCCAGGCGCGGCACTGCTCATACGATATCAACAACCCTCTCGATCTCTGCCTGCGCCTCAGCGTGGACGCCATCGAATATTGCGTCAACGAGATGCCGCATTGGCATTCGCTCACGTCCAACGCATATGACCTGAGGGAGTCCGGGGCCGATTCCATCCGGGAAATGGGGTTGGCGCTTGCCAACGTCATCGGGTATATCGAACTCGCGCTGAAGCGCGGGCTGGACATCGATTCCTTCGCCAGCCAGATGCTGATCATCTGCTCCTCGCACATCGACTTCTTCGAGCAGGTCGCGAAGATGCGGGCCACAAGGAGAGTCTGGGCGAAGCTGATGAAGGAGAGATTCCACGCCAAAAACCCCAACTCGATGAAGCTGAAGATCGCGGTTCACACCGCCGGTTCCTCCCTTACGGCGCAGCAGCCGATCAACAACGTCGTCCGCGGGACCGTCGAGGCGCTGGCAGCCGCCCTCGGGGGCTGTCAGGGACTCGATCTGTCGTGCTACGACGAGGCCCTCTGCACCCCCACCGAGGAATCCGCCATGGTCGCGCTGCGGACGCAGCAGATCCTGATCCACGAGACAGGGGTTACGCAGGTAGCGGACCCGCTGGGGGGGTCGTATTACGTCGAGAGCCTGACGGGGAAGATCGAGGATGGAATCTGGAGCCTTCTGCGCGAGATCGACGGCATGGGAGGGATCGTAAAGGCGGTGGAAACCGGATGGTTCCACCGGGTCCTGGAACAGTCCGCGGTCGAGCTCTACCGGGATATCGACAGCGGAAAACGCGTAGTGGTCGGCCTGAACAAGTACAAGATCCCGCCGGAGCAGGACAACCTGCTGCACATCGGGAAGATCCACCTGGACCCGGGACTGGAGCATATCCAGCGG
>JAJZRM010000216.1:4194-5378 GCA_021802685.1 Deltaproteobacteria bacterium
TCAAGGAATTGAAGGAAACCCGGGACACGAAGAAGACCCGGGCGGCGCTCGAGAAGCTCTACGAGGGAGCGCTGGACAAGGGGAAGAACCTCATGCCCTCGATCGTCGATGCGATCGCCTGCTACGCGACGATCGGGGAGATCAACGGAACATTGAGGATGGCGTACGGCCGTCCCTACGACCCGTTTGAAACGATCAAGCCCCCTTTCCAGATCGGTTGACCGTCCGGGCCGGGCGCCGGACGAGGGAGAATCCGCAGGGAGGAATATGGGGATGGGCCAAAGAAAAAGACGGGTTCTGCTCGCGAAAATGGGGACGGACGGTCACGATCTCGGACTGAAATTCGTCGCGAGCATCCTGAGGCAGGCCGGGATGGAGGTCGTCTACCTCGGTCCGTATCAGACCCCGGAAAAGGTGTTCAGCACGGCTGTCCAGGAGTGGGTGGACGTAATCGGCATCGGCAGCCTCTCCGGCGAGTATATGACGTTCATCCCCCAGCTGTTCGCCCTGCTGAAGGGGAAGAAGCTGGAAAGCACGATGCGGATCGTACTGGGGGGCCTCGTCGCGAAGGAGGACGTCCCGCGACTTCGCGAGAGCGGGGTCAATTTCATATTCCACCCGGGGGCGACCTCGCAGGAGATCATCGAAGGGATCGAGATCTGCGTTGCACGGGGTTCCGCGCGCAGGAAAGGGGCGGGGAAGTCGATCCCTGCGTGAGAGAGGAGCATCTTCGGGCGCAGTGGACCATCGAAAACCAGACATGGCGGTGGACCGTACCAGGGCGATGCGGACCGTGGAGAGGCCGAGCC
The DNA here is from genome assembly GCA_021802685.1 of Deltaproteobacteria bacterium. Taxonomy (GTDB): domain Bacteria; phylum Desulfobacterota; class Deferrimicrobia; order Deferrimicrobiales; family Deferrimicrobiaceae; genus UBA2219. The sequence goes on from JAJZRM010000216.1 coordinate 5,004, forward strand.
GCCGAGGAGGGAATGAGATCATGGGGACGAGAAGTGTACGCGGTCAGGCGCTGTTGTTCGTGGCCACGCTCGCGCTGTTGCTTGCGTACGGGCCGGGGGTCTCGCTGGCGGAACAGGCCCCGATCCGGATCGCGCACGTGGGCGCTACTTCGGGTATCTTCAGTTCCCTTGGCGTCGGCGGAAAACAGGCATTGGAGGTCTGGGAGACCCTCGTCAATGCCAAGGGCGGAATCCTCGGCCGCCCCGTGAAGATCCGCTATTACGACACGGGAGCCAAGCCCGCGAACGGGATCGAGATGCTGAAGAAGGCGGTTTACGAGGACAAGGCCGATTTCATCATATCGACGGACAGCAGCGGAGTGGTTCTGGCGTCGT
>JAJZRM010000217.1 GCA_021802685.1 Deltaproteobacteria bacterium
TCCCCCTTCCACCGGTCGACCATGTCGGGAGTGGAATAGCGGCCTCCCGCGATCACGAGTTTCAACGAAGGGAACTCTCCCGCGAGAAGCAGGAAGGACCGGAGAATCCCTTCGACGTTCTTGTGGGCGATGCGAAGTCCGAGGTAAAGAAGGTAATCGCCCGAAACCGGGGAATCTCCTCCCGGGGGAGGAAGGAAAAAGGCCTCCTTGACCCACGGGTAGATCACATGGACCTTCTCCGGGGGCAGCCCGAACTCCCGGACCAGGTCCCCCTTCACCGTGTTGGAGATGGTGACGACCGCCTCCGCCCCCCGGACGGCGCGGCCGAGCAGCCAGCGGAAGCCCGCCTTCCGGTACCGCGGCAAGGCGAAATGCCGCGAAAACACGGTGACGTCGTTGACGCTGACGATGTACCTTCCCGGCATGGATACGGGCACGTTGTGGCCCGGGAAGAAGAACATCCGGACCTTGTCCCCCAGCGGCCGGAGGACGCGGGATTTCCGCAAGAGATCCCCCGCGCTCATCGGGCCGTACCCGACGAATACCGGCTTGATGGAAGGGTGCGGGAACCGCTCGAGGAACCGGTCCCTGTGCGCCGCCGGGACGGCCGTGTGAATCTCACCGGCCTCCGCGCTCCCCGCGAGAGCTTCCAGGAGGTTCTCGTAGACGCGTCCGACCCCCGAACAGCGGTAAAACATGCCGTCCAGGTAGATCCCCATCACCCGCTCCCGCCGCACAGGCGCGAAAAGAACGGGACCGCGGCTTCCGCCATCGCCGTGTAGGAGAATTTCCGGAAGGTCCTGTCCCTGGCGTTCCTCCCGAGACGGTCCTTGAGCGCGTCGTCGGACAGCAAGCGGTTGCATGCCTCGGCGAGCCCGGCATCGTCTCCCGCGTGGAACGTGAGGCCGGTTTCCCCGTGCACGTTCACGTAGGTGACCCCGCTCGGCAGGTCGCTGCTGACCACGGGTTTCCCCAGCGCCATCGCCTCGATCTGGACGATGCCGAATCCTTCCAGCGTGGAAACGGACGGCAGGACGAAAAAGTCGCACCCCAGGTAGTACGGGCGCAGGTCGTCCACTCCTCCGAGGAGCAAGACCCGGTCGGCCACACCCATCGCGGCGGCCTGTTCCCGCAGATCGCCTTCGAGCGGCCCCGTCCCGATGATCGCGATGCGCCGCGGGATCCGGTCCGCCGCCCGGACCAGCGTGGCAAGACCCTTGTACGGGACCAGCCGCCCGACGAACAGCAGGAACCGCCCTCCCAACCGTTCCCGGACCTTCGCCGCGGCATCCGGTTCGCCTTCCCCGATTTGGAACCAGGCGTCGGGAAGGGCGTACGGGATGATGGAAGTGCGGCCGGAAAACCGGCGGAAGGTTTTCGAGCACGAAACGTGGTGCGGCGTCGCGGCCACGAAAGCGTCGGTCCGCCGGAAGATGAACTCCTCGATCGGCCGGAACAGCGCGTACAACGCCCGCTTCCACCGCTCCTCGAGGAGGACGTCGGCGTGGTGCCAGACGACGATCTTCTCGCGTTTCGGCAGGAGCAGGAGCGACAGGAACAGGGCGAGGACCGCCGTCGGATTGGGGTAATGCAGCAGGATGACCGGAAAGCTCCCGCCGCGCCGCAACCGGTGCAGGACGCCCGGCAAGCCAAGCAGGACGGGAGCCAGGAGGAACGTGCCGGCCTGCCGCAGGTAGTGCACCGTCGTCCCCCCGGACGTTTCCACGCGCGTCTTCCCCGTGCGGGTCGCGACGAGGCAGTAGTTCGAAAATGAAGCGGCCGTCGCCTCCGAAAAACTCTTGACGACGACCTCCATGCCGCCGGGTTCCGGCGGGAAATATTTCCCCAGGTGGAGGATCTTCATGCGGCGGCCGCCGGGAGAAGGAAACTCAGCGCCCTCCTCCTCTCCGCTCCAGCTGGAACAGCCGGCCGCGGAGGTACGGGTTTCCGGTCTCCTCGATCCCTTTCCTCAGCGTTTCGATCGCCATGACCCGGTCGCCCATGACCATGTACATGCTGCTGATCGTGTTGTAGGTCTGGACGGGCGAAACCCCGAGGAAGAGGTAATGCCATGCCTCCTGGATGATGTGCCGCGGGATGACCCCCTTGGGGACCTCGTGCCGGCGGATGTACTCGCGGAACTCGGGCGCATCGCGGACAAAAACAAGGAAGAGGCCGTCGGAGAATACGAGCGCCCACCCGGGGCTGTTGGCGAGGGCCGGAACGATGGGGAGAATCGCGCCGGAAGAATCCATCGCCTTGATGACGATGTAGGTCACGCCGTACTTCCGCAGGGTATTCTCCCACCCCTTCGCTGCCGCCGTGACGACCTGGTGGTCTGCGAACACCTCGTGGTTGTACGTCCTGCCGTCGATGAAGGTCAGCGCCTGGGGATAGAGCTGCCAATCGAGAAACCCGCCGATATCGAAGAAGTTGAACATCTTCCCCGGAATGGGGTTCGCGCGAAGGAACTCCGCCGCCTTGAAGGAGAATTTGTGTTCCGTGATCCCGATCCCGTATTCGAGCTGCCCCATCGAAAAGGAGAGCGTCGTGCCGCCGAAGAGTGCGAGCGCCAGGGCGACGGCGGCCATCACGGCCGCTTTCCTCCAGTCGGAAGGGGACGACTCGGCCGGCGGGGATACCCGCGGATGGATCTCTTCCGCCGGTTTCCTCTTCCTTCCTTTCCCTTTCGCGCCCTGTTTCGGTTCCGGCGGTTTGGCCCGGGCGAACCACCCGCAGGCGGCGGAGACGAAGCCCGTCAACTGGAGGGCCGCCCCGGAAGACAGGAAGAGCCCCATCATGGATACCGCCCGCGCCGATCCCCAGGCCCCCTTGAAAGCGATGGCGAACAGGAGGATGTCGAGGAGGTAGACTCGGCGGCCGATGGCGCCCAGGAGCAGCGTAACCAGCGCGAAGGCGGCGGCGGCCTTGTAATACACGTAAAACCCGGTGCCGATCACGGGGGTCAACTCGGAGATCGACAACAGGATGCCGCTGGAGGCCGTCCCCTCCCCCCGGGAAATCATGTGAAGCGGCGCGAGCAGCCATCCGTACCCGTGCGGGTTCAGCCCGCAGAGCAACAGCCCGAGAAATCCCGTCACCAACGGCGGGAAGACCCAGCTCCGGACTTTTTCCCAGCGGAGCTCCTTCCGCCAAGCCGCCCGCGCGAGGGCGTCCACGAAGAACGCGCCGCAGAGCCCGAACGCCATCAAGTACGTCGGATGGGAATTCGCCCAGACGAGGATCATCGCCGGGAACAGGTAGATCGCTTTCCTCCGCGAACCGAAATAGTACTCGCTGAGGAGGTAGATGGTCAGGGCGATGAACAGGTAGGTGAACAGCTCCGGACGCGGCTGGATCCGGATCCTCAGGAATCCCGAAAACGCGAAGATGGCCAGGATCGTCAGCAGCGGGTGCGCCCCGCGGAGCACGGTCGCGCGATAGAGCAGGAAGAAGATCGCCAGTACGATCGCCCAGATCATGAACGACACGCCGTACTGCCCGGCGGCTGAATACACGAGGTAGAGGACCGCCTCGAATCCCCATTCTCCTCCGCTGCCGTTGTCCATTCCCAACGACGGGTAGTTCCAAAGTTCCTTCGTCGGGATGTGCCGGTTCTGCACGATCTCCCGACCGATCGCGATGTGCGTTCCGAAGTCGCTCGTGAAGATCTTCGTGAGCATCGGTATCGCGATCAGGAACAGCAGCAGGAACGCCGCAAGGTCCTGTCGGCCAGGGGTCAATTCCCACCGGCCGGGGCGGGCGGCGGCCGCCGCGGACACCGGTTCCGCCATCTATATGACCTCTTCGGCGGGCGTTTTTTCCGCCCGGGGGATCATCGGACCGAACGGTTGCCGGTGGAACACCGTCGTGGCTTTCAGGCTCGGGCAGCGGGTGCAGTCGAGGCACCGCACGCATTCCGGATCCGTCGGTTTCCGGTCCGGCCGGATGTCCACCGGGCAGATCTTTTGGCACTTCCCGCAGCGGGTGCAGGTGTCCGGGTCCCAGGCGAGCTGCACGAAACTCGTCTTGTTGAACAGGGAGAAGATCGCCCCGAGCGGGCAGAACGCCCTGCAGAAAGGACGCTTGACCATCGTGGACGTCGTGACGAAAAACAGCAGGATCGAGATCTTGACCCAGAACAGCGCCCCGATCATCGCCCGGACGCCGACGTTCATCGTGACCCAGGGGACGCCGGCGATGAGGGTCCCCACCGGGCATAACTTCGAGAACCAGCTTTCCCGGGTGAAGAAGGGGACCGCGAACACCAGGACGACCAGCGCGGCGTACCGAATGTACCTTGCCCAGGCCGGGATGGGGAACTTCCAGGACCGGACCTTGTACAACAGGTCCTGGAGGGTGCCGAAGGGGCACAGCGTGCCGCACGTCATCCGCCCCACCGACGCCCCGACGACCGAGAGTGTCCCGATGGCGTAAAAAGGAACGCTGCGGATCGCCATGAAATGCTGCAGCGTCCCGATGGGGCAGGACAACAGCGCCGATGGGCAGGCGTAGCAGTTCAGCAAGGGGGTGCAGACGTTCTTCAAGGGCCCCTGGTAAAGCGACGCGGAAAGGAACCCTTGCACGTAGGCGTTGGGAAGAACTGCCCCGATCCCCTGGAAGATCCGTCGTTTCAGATATCCCAAGGAATCACCCGACCCCGATGCACGAAAGGCAGATCAGCACGGCGTTCAGCAGCGTTTCACCGAACTCCTTTCGATACATGCCGAAGGCGAGCAACCCCGCCGCGGCCGCGGCCGTCGCAAGAAAGGCGGCCGGATGTCCCTTCATCGCCGGGACCTCCTCATCGCTCTTCCCCGTCACCCTCCGCCGTAGGAGTGCAGGCCGGAAAGCACCAGGTTGACGCCCAGGTAGCACATGATGGTGGCGAGGAACCCGACGATGGACAGGACGGCGGCGCGTTTCCCGTACCACCCGCGGGTGATCCTGGCATGCAGGTAGATGGCGTACACCAGCCACACGATCAGGGACCAGGTCTCCTTCGGATCCCAGGACCAGTACGTCCCCCAGGCGTAGTTCGCCCATGCCGCCCCGGTGATGATCCCGGCGGTGAGGAAAGGGAACCCCCAGATGATCGCGCGGTAGACCAGGTCGTCCAGCGTCTTGCAGGCCGGCAGCAGCCCGACGATCCCCGTGGAAACCTGCGCCTCCTCCTGGCGGGCCTTGAGCAGGTACATGATGGCCACGCCGGCGGAAACGGCGAACGCCGCGTACCCGACAAAGCAGGTGATGACGTGCGCATGGAGCCAGTAGGATTGCAACGCCGGGACCAGCGGCTGGATGCTGCTGTCGTTCGTGACGGCGAACAGCATCGTGAAGAAGGCG